>NZ_JAUZUU010000009.1:0-88985 GCF_031844225.1 Acinetobacter sp. RRD8 | reverse complement strand
TATTTCACCAGAATGTACTCTCAAAATATATTTAAATCATCTTCCACTTCATTTGAAATCGATCTCTCTTCTGGAATTTACCTATGATTTTCAGCACTAACTCTTATCACATAAAATCCAGAAAGTTTCTTTATTGAAAAATTCTGGATTTGTATATTTTTTTAAAAATTATGTAACAAATACGATTGATATTTGAGCAAAATACCAAACAATATAACTTCAAAATGAAATATCAATATTCTTTAATAGCACAACTCCATTCATTTAAACTTATATTTAATCTTTTTAATACCTTTCTCACAAAAGTCGCATGGTATTCCACTTCACTCCCATGATGACCTATGCGATATATTTTTCCACCCTGTTGTAAACGACTTACCTTTATTTCACTACCCTTGCCTTGCTCAATAACAACATGAAACGTTTGCTTCAATATTTTAAAAAACTTTTTGGATTTTATTCCACGATTAAACACAGTAATCTGATTATTATTCGAGGAGTCTGCATCAAATACTTGCTCATTCAAACTATTTTGAACAAAAATTTGCTCATAATCCTCATTATCTATAGTAATTTCATCATTAAAGATTTCAATTGTAGATTCTAGCACTGAATTACGTTGCTTTATCTTTTGTGCGGCTTTTGCATACCAATCAATAAATAAGGCATGAAATTTTCTTATCACATATAAATTAAAATCTAGTGCAACTTCGACTCCAACTAAATCCATCATAGAAGAATTTAACCAAGGAGATTCTACAGGAGAGATTAAGCCATCTCTATTGACTCGAAGAACACGTCTATAAGTGGCATCCATACGAGATTTCTTAGTTGCTTGTACAGACATATCTTGTTGATCATAACCTATACATATACGTCCTAAGCCATCACCGAAAGTTTCCCATTGCCATAAAGCATATATTTTACCTTTTGGAGCACCAATCATGGCATATTGTTCATATTCAAGCGGTAATTCCAAGTCAATTATAGTATCTGCAGCTTTAAAATTTTTGACTAAGAGCCTACGCATTTCACGTAAATCAATTGCCAGATTATTTATTTCATTTTCATATTTTTCAACATTATCGTATTTTGGAAGAATTTTTTTAAATCTTAAATCAATATGATTTAGAAAATATGTTGTCGCATATTCATCTTTTAATATTTTAGCAAATGTAATATCGGGCGAAATTTGAGCATTTACTAAATCATGTTCACTAATACCCTTTAAGAGTAAAGATCTATCACTTACTGGTTGTATGCGGCCATGCTGATACAAAGCAATGCCTCCATAACACCCCTCATTAAGGACATGCCAATACATTGATTTAGAAAATGTATAAAGGCTATCTGAAAATAATGCTGCTTTATTAGATTCTTTAATAATTAAATTAATATAACTTGCGAATACATTGAGAAAGCTATTTTGATATATATTGTAGTTATTAAACTTAGTTATAAATTTACCATAAAAATACTTTTGTCCTATAGTTTTAGAATAATTAAAATATCGCTTTTTAATATCAAAACTAAAATTATTTTTAGATAGTAAAGTGGATGCAACCTTCTCATTGACACCCTCATAAGAATTATTTATTTCAATCAAACTTTTTAAGATTTTAACTAATTCAAGCCTATCACTATCATCAATATAAGAATAAAATTCATGATTTTTAGGAATTATTGAATAATTTAATGAATGAATTTCATATTCAAAACTACTCATCAGATGTCTTTTATATTCTAATGGAATTGAACCCTGCTCATTTTTAAATCTTCGAGCACTATTAATACTGTTTTGTACAGAGTTTACAAATTCATCGAAGTCAAAGTCAAAAATTTGTTCATAAGTCTGCCATTCATGTTTATATATATTATTATCTAAACGTTTTTTATCATTAGATGTAATCAAACCTTCTTCATAAATATTCTCAATTTTATCAATTATATACTGACATAAAACATTATCAATCACTAAATCGTCTTTATATTTTTGAATATGTTCAATATCCATTTCTGAAGTATTATCAATAATAATTGCACTCATTGCATAATTCTTTTTCTCAACAGTAAATACCTGTTTTCCCATTGAAATTTTAAAAAAATTTTTACATTTATTAAATGTCATTATAAATCTAAAAATTACTTGTTCTACTACAGGTAGATCTATTTTACGTCTTTGATAAGCTAAATTATAGGATTGAATAAAATCTTTTAATAATGCACTTATAGCTCCAACTTTGGTATCGGTTGGTTGTGGATCTGGCAATGTTTCATTGATCTTATTTAAGAATCTGATAAATTCTTCATGAGTTTGAACTCCTTTAAAAGGTAAAGAAGTTTCAATGAAATCCATCACTGTCTTTACAGCTAATACATAATTATCTCTGATTACATTATATTCTTTTTCAACTCTAACATTAGTCAACCGTTGTTGATCTAGAATTTGCTTATTTCCTTGCTTGTTAATTTTCGATAAAATTGACTTTTTTTCCTCTTGCAACATTTTTATAGTTTTTGCATCATACTTATCATTTAAAATATTCAACTCTTTTTGCGAGTCATCTAACCTTACTTGTAAATTTTTGAGTACAACTTCAATTTTTTTGAATCCGACTTCATCTTTTTGCTTAGCATATTTTTTTAATTTAACTTCATAGTTTTTAATTTCTTTTTTGGTTCCTGATATCAAATTTGATAATTTTCTAAGATTATCCTTAGCAAAATTAATTTCCTCTTCAATTTTTTTCAATGACAAACTTAATTCAATCACAATTATTCCCCGACATAAGTTATTTATGATTTTTTGTTTCTAAATATAAGATTTAAACATACAAATTTGTATTATTAAATAAGCATGTCTTTAAAAATTAGATAATTATTTTTTAGTTAAGATAAGTTTTGAGCAGTTGCAATATAAGAATCTTGATCATTTTAAGCACAACTTGTTATTTAATAGATCTCTTTTATAAATCAAAAACGATCTATCTCTTGCTGATTATTTGTACCGAAATAATTTTAAATCTTCATGCATAATTTGCGGATGAAATACATCGACTTAAAGAAGCTTTCTGAAACACAATTTAAGCGATATACAGGCATATCATGGTCAACCTTCGATTTAATGGTTGAACAACTAAAAATGCTTGTGCCTGCTAAAGGTAGACCATCTAAGTTAAGCATAGAAGATCAAATCCTTCTGTGCTTAAGTTATTGGCGTGAATACCGAACATTGTTTCATGTCGCAACGAGTTATGGTGTGTCAGAGCCTACTGCTTCAAGAATTGTCCGCCACGTAGAGGATTGCCTGATCAAGTCCAATCTATTTAATTTACCCAAGATTTTGCCTGAAGGCGAAGGTATCGACTGAAATGTTGTGATCGTAGATGCCACAGAAATTCCAATACAAAGACCTAAAAAAACAGAAGAAAAGCTATAGTGGCAATAAGAAAGCACATACTTTTAAAGTTCAAGCCATTATCCATTATAGAACACAACAAGTTCTGAGTTTATGCACGAGTCGTGGTGCTGTACATGATTTCGAGCTTTTCAAACGCAATTTGAATCAGATTCCTAAAGGTGCTTTTATTCTTGCAGATAAAGGCTATCAAGGAATCTATGCAATGTATCCAAATAGCTTATTGCCTCTAAAAGCAAAGAGATGCTGCAAACTAGATCCCGAGCTAAAAGTTTACAATCAAGAAATCAATAAAAGAAGAATTGGAATTGAACATGTATTCGGCAGTTTGAAAACTTTCAAAATCCTTGCCGAGCGATATCGTAATCGAGGTAAAAGATTAGCTTTAAGATTCAGTTTAATTGCTGGAATCTATAACATGGAACTGAATAAAAAATGAATTATGAAAGAACTTTAATTAAGATAGAGAAAGTTTTTTTAAACAATTTTTTTCATAATTTGAGATCTGATAGCTCTCCCTCCCTGTAGAAAATTTTAAATATTTTTTAATGAACTGTAAAATTCTTTAGGTTCATGAATCATAATTTTATTAATACAATAATTTATATATACAATGCATTGTAAATTAAAGAAGATTTTTAAAATATATTTATGAACTAGATTTTAGGTGAACATAAGTTAAATAACATCTCTACGACAGCACCCTAATTTAGTTGCGTTACCGCAACTCATTTCAATCGTTGGTGCTATGCTTGACAGCTTATGTAACCAGTGACATCGCTGTCAAGCATCTGTTAATGAACATAATATAAGTTATGCAGAAATCAGATCGCTACTCGATTTGCGTGCAAGCAAGCTTACGCAAATCTGCGTGGCTATGACATCAATATCATTATTGATAAGACTTGATCTCAGCCATAATTTTTTGAATGGATGCTCTATCGTGAATTTGTAAATGATCTCTTATGTAGATGAGTTTATTTATATTTTTTTGAAGTACGTCTTGTTGTTCAGGGGCAGCTAATTTCGTTTGTCTGCTTAATTTAAATATCAAGCTACAAATACTTTCCTTGACAATTTCATAGTCAATAATTTGTTTATATTCAATACGTTGTTGATCAGATAAAGTCTTGTCTAAATAATCTAAATTAAACTGAATGAGTTGCATCACATGATCTCAAGTTGAGGATCGAAACACTGGCGCGTCTGTACTTATGGTAACGATAGCAAATATTTCCCGTCCTTGCCTGCTCCTTAAGCCACGCATAAAGCGTTTGTTATCAATGATCACCAGATCACCATCCTGCCAGTCAATTTCTGAAGTCTGGGTTTCACAGCGCTCTGCCAGTTCTGCGAGTAAGTCTGAACTGATTTCTGAACCGTCTGCAAAATAAAAACGGGGTTTTTCATAATTGTAAGAAGGCCCAAGTAAGGTATTGGCGAAGGCTGGAACACCCTTAAGATTGTCATGGCGGACCATCGGCATATTTAAATGGTAGTACACTCCCCCATCATGTGTCGGGCTAATCTGCTGTCCAGGCACCATCTGGATAAAATGTTGTAGCTCCTGCTGGCCGACCTGCTCTGCATTTTCAATATTCAAGGCAGTGGCCACATATTTCTGCCAGATCGGTTTGGGTAAATAACGGCTAATGATCATCGGTTCGGCAAATTTCTGCTTGAGAGCATCCGACATATTTTTCCAGACTTCATGCCCATCACATAAGGTAGTCTGCGAACCGCGCGAAGCACTTTTCTCACTGAAAAAGGCGATGATATCGGGCGGTAAAGGCGTCGTACCATTTTCAATATGTAGTCCCATGGCCTGGGTACCGGCATCAACTCTCTGGGACTGCCGGGTGATGTTTTCCCGCGCCGGATCATAGGTCAGCCGCTGGCACAACCTATTCATGAGCTCACTAAACGATGTCACGTCATAGTGTTCATGTCTTAACAAAACCCAGCCCTGTTCTACCAATTGCGTTTTAATCTGTTTAGGGGTGGTGTGCAAAGCTTGCTGTGCAATATTCATGTGTTCGCTCTCATTCAACAGATCTATGGGTCTGTGAACTATGCAAAAATAGATTGGGACTCGTCCGGTATCAGTTCAGCCTGAAACTTTTGCTGGATCTGCTGTCTGCGCAGTTTGCCGTTGTCGGTCAACATCTGGTTTGTTCAGGGAAAATGGCTCTGGAGATCTACACCAGTGTTTGATCTGAGCATAGTCTGGCATCCGGCTATTGGCCCGTTGAATCGCTGCTACCAGTTGCTGGTCTGAGGTGTCATTAGGGGCATAAATCACAGCCGACAGATAGGGCTGGGCTTCGCCAAAAATGGCAATCTGCTGGATTTCCGGCTCGGTCAGACTGTTGGACTCAACTCATTCCGGGGAAATATTGCGTCCAAAACTGCTGATAATCATCTGCTTGATGCGTCCGGTAATGTACAAATAGCCTTCCTCATCAAAATAGCCGGCATCACCCGTATGAATATACGGTGTCGCGGCCTGATCATTGACATAACCCTGCATGGCATTGCCCTTCACTACTACTTCGCTGTTGGCTGCAATCTCAACTTCGACATGCGGTAAAACCCGGCCCACACTGCCAATGCGGCGTGCACCCGGCAGATTCAGACTGACTACCGAGGCACACTCGGACAGGCCATACCCCTCATAAACCGGAAGGTTAAGTTGCTGACACTGTTTGAGTAAATCAGCAGAGACTTTCCCTCCACCGACCGCAATAAATTTCAGCGTCTTGAACCCTGTAGCACCGTGTTCAGCGCTATATTCCACAATCGCTTTCAGCATCTGCGGTAATAAAATCACACTTTCGATTTGATAGCTCTGCACTGCATTTACAAACCGCTGTGTATCAAAAGTATGGTTAGATACCAGACCGAACTGGCTCACCTCGCCAACAATTACGGCGCGTCCCATGCTCAGTTCGACATAAATGCCGGCAATATTTTCCAATAAGGTGGCAAATGGAATCAGGCACAAATGCCGTCCAAGCTGACTGCTGGCCAGTGCCTGACTGAGTGAATGCGTAATTGATTCTATGGTATCTTCTACCAGACACACGCCTTTCGGTGTCCCCGTACTGCCAGAGGTATAGGTGATTTTTGCTGGTTGCTGGGTTTGTAAAGAAGATGAATACTGTACTGCCTGTTCTAGCTGAAAAAAGCGTGCATGTAGCTGGCCAGTAATGGAAATCTCATCTCTACTCATGTCTTGAGCCAGATTTAACAGCCATTCTGGTGCAGAGAAAGATTCATCTAGAGTACAGAGCAGCTCGGTTTGGCTGTCGGAAAGCAGATGCCGTACTTGGGCTGCAGTAAAAAACAGAGGCACCGGAATCACGGTCATGCCGGCTTTTTGTGCGGCAAGATCGACCACAATCCAGTCGATGCTGTTCACGCCCCATAAGGCCAGATGGCGCAGATTAAGCTGCTTGAAACCGGCACTCAATAATTCTACCCGCTGCTGTAGCTCCGCATAGCTGAGGGTTGCCTGTGTGGTGACTACCGCTTCAAGCTGCGGATATTGTCGTGCTTGCAGGCTGATACGTTCAAATAAAGCAGTCATCATTTAAATTCTGTGCCTCGGTAATCAAGCAAAATGCTTTAATGACTAAATTGATAAAATTGACGAGCGACTTGTAGGGCCTCTGCCACATCAATCGCCAGCACATAAGGTTTCTGCTGGTAATAACTGCCCCACAGGCGTTGTGCCTCTCCAAGGACTTGCGGGTCAGCCTTTTCAAGCACATGAAAATGTAATCCCATTTGTTGCAGCACATAACGCACAGCGGCTGTCCCGGTACATACTGCCCATTCGATGTGTTGCTGCGAGAGATGAAAAACCAGAAACGCTACCATCAGTTTGGCTTTGTCCATATCTAGTGCTGCCAGATTGCCAATTTCTACTACTTTGTCTCGGCTGACCGTGGTCTGGCTGAGCTTGCCAAGAATATTTTCAATTGGTTCATCGAGATACTGTTCCAGAAAGGCATTAAATTGATTTAAATGCTGCATTCACCACCTGCATCTCGGCACCGTGATAACCGGCAAACAGGGTCGAAGAGAAGCTCGATACAGTGGCCTGATGGACTTGCTGATATTTTTCCTGAATAAAATGTTCCAGGCTACGGCGTTCAGGTGTCTCGCTTTGTTCTACAGTTTTGACCGTCAAATGTAGCGATTGATCCTGTGCTGAAATTACCGGATACGCCGGAGGTACTTGTACTAAAAATTTATTGTGATGGATTTGTTTTTTATATTCAGGCTGCTTGAAATATGTATTTAGAAAGTGAATCTGACTAGATAAATAAGGATCAAAACTGAACTTGATCATTTGGCTCACACCACGAAATTAACTTGCTACTCAAGATAGAAGTCCAAACTTAAAAAATTCTTAATTTTGTGCAAAAGAATGTAAAAGCTGTGTGTATAAAAAATCCAGAGAACGGCCGGTTTTTTAAGAACATTTTAAGATTGAAAATTTAAGTTAATCCTATCTCTTGTTAACTGAAACTGTTCTATGTCTTCCTACCGCTCACCTTATAAAGGCACCTCAGGAACGCAGCGTATTTTTAATGCGACCCGTTATTCCCTGGCTGGTTTTAAAACCGCCTTTCAAAATGAGGCCGCCTTCCGGCAGATCCTGCTGATTAATCTTATTTTGATTCCTCTAAGCTTTTGGATGCCAGTTAGCCGGGTTGAGCAAGCGCTCATGGTCGCCGTGTGCCTGTTGGCGTTGATCATTGAACTGATTAACTCAGCGATAGAGGCAGTGGTAGATCGTATTTCCATGGAACGGCATGAACTGTCTAAAAATGCCAAGGATATGGGCAGTGCGGCTCAGTTTGTAGCACTTAGTTTAATTGCCCTGACCTGGGGCATCATTTTGGCTGGTCATTTGATTTGACCTCTGCTCTTGCTACTGCCTGAAATGGACAACTTAAAAATGATCACTGACCGTTCCCGGTTTTTACTGACCCAAACTTTACTTTTGATCTTCAGTTTTTTGATTCTTCTCAACTTCTTTGACATTGGAGGAGTGCTGGACTTACAGCTCATCTATCCCTTTATCGATGATCATGGTCAATTTCCCCTTCGACAACAATGGGCACTGGCAGAACTCAATCATCGCTATGTGAAAGACCTGCTGATTCTGGTGTATATCACATTATTACTGGCCTGGTTGGCATCACTAAAATGGCAGAACTGGCATACGCGGCGCTGGGAATTTGGCTATTTCTTTAGCATGGTGGCAGTGACCACAGCCTCAATCGGAATTTTAAAATCCCAGTCGGCCCATGCCTGTCCCTGGAATATGGTTATTCCCACTTATGATGGTATTTTATGGGATTTTAGTGCTACTGCGGGCCACTGTTTTCCTGGAGGGCATGCATCTAGTGGTTTTGCGTTGATGGCTGGTTATTTTGTTTATCGCATTTCTAACCGCAAGCGGGCTTATTTTCTTCTGATCGCTGCAGTAATTTTAGGGTTGACCATGGGCTGGGCACAAATGATGCGCGGAGCACATTTCCTGAGTCATAATTTATGGACTGGCTGGATTATCTGGTGCATGAATGTCATTGGCTATACGCTGTTTAGCCATAAACTACCCATAGAAAAGACCACTCCTATACTCTCTAGTATCAGGCAACCTTAACTCCAAAAAAACCAGAAGCTTATTCGCTTAGGCTTCGATTAAAGGAAGCTTGACCTGTACACAAAGGCCACTCAGATTGGTACTTCGCGAAAATTCTAGTGTTCCACCCAAGCGCTCGGTGGCTTTATCTACAATGGATAAACCCAAACCGCTGCCAATTTCTGCATGGTTATGTATCCGGTAGAAGCGTTGCCGGATCTGATTGAATTGAGCAGGATCTATCCCTGCCCCACTGTCTTCAATTTGTAAAACCGCCTGCCGTCCTTGCTGGAAAATAGATACATTGATCACGCCATCCTTCGGACTGTATTTAATTGCATTATCAATTAAATTATAAATAATCGAGTGCAAAGCTGAAACCTGGCCCTGAATCTGCAGTTCCTGTTGCTGTTCTACGCCCAAATCAATGTCTTTCTGTAGCGCCAATTGAATTAGTTCTTCGATACAGGTGACTGTCATCTGATTCAGTGATAGCAATTGAACAGGTTCGCTTAAACCTTCGGTCACATCCTGTTTTGCCAGACTCAATAACTGGTTGACCAGATGCTGCATGCGCAAAATGCCTTGACTCAAATTATGGATAGACTCGCTTTGAGGGAACTGCTGTAGCAAAATTTGCAGCTGTAAGTTTAGTGTTGTCAGTGGCGTGCGTAATTCATGGGCAGAATCTGCTACAAATTGACGTTGTTCCTGTTGGGCCAGAGAAATGCGGCCAAACAAATAATTCATTTCCTGAATGGTCGGTTCCAGCTCCAAGGGATAATCTTTCATTGCAATTGGCTTTAAGTCTTGTGCCTTGCGGCTGGCCAATTCAGTTTTAAAATCATTGAGCGGCTGAAAATTTTTCCGGATCATCCAGCCTAAACCGAATAATGCAAAAGGTAAAAAAAGCACATAAGGAAGAAACATATTGGCTGCCAGCTCCAGCGCCAGTTCCTGCCGGACATTTTGCTGCTGGCTCACCTGAATCTGTAATTGCTTAGCAGGAATAATATAAGTTAACCAGGTTCCATACGGCGTTTGATGCTTGTAGAAACCTGCTTTCCTGACCGGCGCCACCAGAACATCCTGCAGATGCAAGGAAGTGGCTGTATCTGTATAGGACCAGATATCTACAAATAAATCTTCTTCACTGTACTGTTTTGCCAGATCGATTTGACTTTGTAAGGGTTGCGGATGATTTTCTGCAATGCGCTCTGCCAGACTTTGCATCTGTTTATCCAGTACTTCATTAATTTCTTCGAGCGCAATCCGGTATGCAGCAAAGATCAGCACACAGCCCAGCACCACGCTAAACAGTGAAATATAAATAACCAGACGTTTTTGCAAGGAATAACGTTTCTGCATGGCGCTCATCCTAAGCGATACCCTAGCCCACGTATGGTACGTATGAAGTCTTTTCCTAATTTTGCCCGCAGATGATGGATATAGACTTCTACCGTATTACTACTGACATCACTGTCAAAGTCATAAAGCTTGTCTTCCAGATCATTCTTGGAAAAAATTTTATTCGGATGATTTAACATGGCCATTAAGATGAACCATTCCCGATTGGATAATTCTATAGCCTGTCCATTAAACAGAGCGATATGCTGCTCCAGATCTAGTTCCAAACCGCTGTGTGATAATTTCTTATTCGTATCTATCCCGGTATTTTTTAAACCACTACGGCGTATTAAGGCATGAATACGGGCCAGCAACTCGTCAAATTCATAGGGTTTAATCAAGTAATCATCTGCTCCCTGATTCAGCCCATCCACCCGGTTTTGTAACTGATCCCGGGCGGAGATAATCAGCACCGGTAAATTCGGAAACTTCTGCCGGATATTTTTTAGCACCAGCATGCCATCCATCATCGGCAAGCCTAAATCGAGCAGGACAATATCGTAGACCTGCTGCTGTAACTGTTTTAAACCCTCAATCCCATTATTGACCCAATGCACATCAAACTGATGCAGCTTGAGCAATGTTTCAGTCGACTCGGCAATCATAAAGTCGTCTTCAATAATTAGTATTTTATGCATTTCAAGCTCTGTTCTTTAATGATGGTGAGCATTGTGCAAGCATATCATTTTTAGCTTCAATCACTTGCGTTTTTATATCCAGCAAGCTTAATAAGCTGGGGAAAAGATGATCCTGACTACGGGCTTGGTTGGTCTGTCCTTTGAGACAGCTGACCTGCTGGGTATTCTGCTGCTTCCAGGCATCGGAGAACCACATCAGCATCGGGACATGGGTTTGCTGAGTGGGCGCCATGCTATAAGGAGCACCATGCAGGTATAAACCATGCTCTCCGGTGGATTCTCCATGATCAGACAGGTACCAGAAACCGGTCTGATATGGAGTCTGCTGCTTTAAAGTTTCAATGATCTGGGCAAGAACATGGTCTGTATATACAATCGAATTATCATAGCTATTCTTTAATTCTTCTGTACTGCAGCCCTGAATAGCATTGGTATTACAGGTCGGTTGAAATGGCTGATATGGCGCTTTGGAACGCTTGTAATATGCGGGGCCATGACTACCCATCTGATGCAGTACAATTAATTGTGGTTTCGGGTTGTTTTTATCCAGATGCGCCAGATAATCTTTCAGGCTATCTACCAGGATTTCATCAAAACATTCACCACCAGCATCACACCACTTCTGTTTCAGTTGTGCCGGAATCTGATACTTTTGTACCCGGTCACAGGCACCTTTACAGCCTGAGTTATTATCAATCCAGGTCACCTGATATCCGGCGCGCTGGGCAATATCCAGCAAACCTTCACGGTGGCTGGCTAGCTGTTCATCATAGGTTTCACGTGACATGCCCGAAAACATACACGGGACTGAAACGGCTGTTGCAGTTCCGCAAGAGCTGACCTGATTGAAATTAATCACCGCTAACTTGCTCAGTTCAGGATTAGTATTACGCGCATAGCCATTTAAGGCAAAACTCTCGGCACGTGCAGTTTCTCCCACTACCAGCACCATTAATTTGGGATGCTCCTGCATTTGAGCCTGCTGTAACAGATGTGCATCTTCGCCAAAAACCACCAAAGGCAAATTCGCTTTAGGTGCTTTCTTTTTATAATAGGACAAGGTGGACGCGATGCTATTTTGTGGAGAAAGCATTCCCTTCAGATCACGATGCTCTCTGAAGATGGCTGCATAATCGACATAGAAACAGAACAATAAGCCTAGAATCAGTCCAAGTGAGATTACACTGCTCAAGCCTTTTTGTAAGATTTGACGCCCCAGCGATGCAGGCTGTATTTTCAGTATCCACACAACACAGAGGGGAAAAATCACAAACACCAGTGTCCAGATGATCAGTCGCATTGACCAGAGATCTCGAACTTCACGGGCATCGGTTTGCAGCATATTCTGGATCTGGTCAGGCGTAATAACGACCCCTAGACTATTGACAAAATAAGCACTAAAGCCACCCAAAATGATCAGGACACTGGCCAGTATTTTGGCATTCCATTTCCAGTTCAGCCACTGTAATATCAGATTGTAAAACGCAATAATGATCAGAGCCGTGGCGGCCATTAACAGACCTGCTTTTAGATTGGCATAAGGCGTAAATTCATGGATTTTCTGATAGAAAGCAAAGTTTAGGATCAGTCCTAGCCAAATAGCCAGCAACATGTTGAAGCCTGAAAGACTAATCGACTTTTTAGGTCGCTGACTAAAAAAAGACGAATGGGAAAACAGCTTCAGCATGATCCGTGGCTCAAAGACTTTAATATGCTTTAGCCTAGAATTTGAAACTTAAAAATGGCTTAAAATGATTGGATCATTTCATAATATATGCAAACCAGCCCTTCTTTATTTCAAACTCAGAAGAATAAAGATAAGCCCTAACATATGTAGAATCTGGCTAGGCGCAAAATACAGAAAAAACTTCCATCCCCCGGTCACAAAAGAATTGATACTTTTAGACACCGCATGTGCCGCAAGTCCAATCATGACCGCATAAATTAAAGTCAGGTTGTGAGGATTTCCCTGTATCACTACACCTGCTACAGCAGCATGCACTTCAAATAAAGAGGCTAAAAAAGTGCCTAAAATTAAGCCGCTATCCCCCAGTAGAAGATTCGCGCCGTAAATCCCAGCCTGGATTAAGGTCAAACTGACCGCAATAATTACCGCTTCTTTTATACTGAACATCCGGCTATCAATTTCTTGTATTTCATTAATGCTCATACTGTTATCCGCTTGGGGAGTTCGATAAATCAAGAATCCGGCAGCAATACATAAAATTCCGATGCCCACCAAACTCGGAATTAGCAGAAACTTGAACCATTCTACGCTCACTCCCAGAACAATCAGCAAGAGCTGTAATAAGGTGGCAATACAGGAGATTAATCCCGCACCTGCATTTAATTTAGCACTGGCCTGTCCGGATCGAACTTGCATGCCCAAACTGGCAATTGTGGCCGTACTGGAGACAAATCCCGAGGCTAAGGCAGATAAAATAAGCGCCTTATCATTGGACAGGATTCGTTTTGCCACATGTGCCATGGACTGCACAATCAAGATTAAAATGAGTAATTTTAGGATGATATAAGGATTGAGTACGGCGCCCCACAAGGGCTTATTGGGCATGACCGGCAACGCAATCAATATCAAAGCCAATAAAAGTAGCCCATCTCTTAACTCATAGCTTTGGATCGTTTTTCCGGCAAATTGATGCAATGTCTGTTTGCCCATCAGGATGATCGTGAGTAGAACCGCCATCCCTGCAGCCAGTGGGATATTCCACACACAAATAGCGCCAATGATATAAGTCATCAAAAAAGCCAGTTCAGTGGTAGAACCGATATCCTGCTTCTGTTGAAACAGGCTATACACAGAACAGGCTGACCGCGACGGCTCCTATCACTCCAATATAGAGATGCAAAAGGAAGCATGAAGCACCCAATAAGGCTGTAATCGTAAATGATCTTAATCCTGCAAAACTCTGCTCATGGTTATTGTTTTTATGACGTTCACGCTCAAGTCCAATTAAAAGCCCACAGCCTAATGCCGACAGCATGATGGTCAGTAATTCCTGAAAAGATAAACTTTGCAAAAGCATATTCAAGAGCATTCACCTTGTGTCATCCAGTGACAGTGCGTATTTTTAGTATATAAATAGTTTTTTAAAGCAGCCCATCAATTTAACCGCTGTATCTTTAAATTCTGGGCTATAGATAGCTGTAAATTATTGGATCAGTCTGCCATTCATCCTTATTTATGGTTTACATAATTCCCTATTCTTAGTAGACCATTTTAATCAAAATTACAAAAGTTAATAAGCTTTTAAATCTAAAATATTTTAATCCTACATCAGCTCCAGGATTAGGCAGGTTCTGTTTCCCCGACCTGATGGTAAGCACGATTAAAATAAACCAGGGCTCGATCTTCCTGATTCTGTTGAATGGCAACAATCGGACAAATCAAAATCGTATGTGTACCAACTTCCTGGATCTGCCCAATTTCACAATCAAAGCTCACCAGTGCATCTTGAAGTACAGGAGAACCTGTTTCTAATTCAGTCCACTCACCCTGTTCAAATCGTTGTTCAGAACTGAATTTTGAAGATGCAAAAACATTTGAAAGATGCGCTCGATCTGCACTGAGTACATTTACGCACAGCACTTTATTTTCAACAAAGTTGATATAAGAACGCGATGATTTATTCATACAAACCAACAATGTCGGTGGTGTATCGGTCACGCTACACACGGCAGACGCAGTAAAACCATGACGACCTGAATCGCCCATCGTGGTCACTACATTCACTGCACTTGTTAATAAAGACATTGCGTTTCTAAAGTCTGTCGCTTCAACCATCACCGTATTCCAACATTCAGCTTTTTATAAAGAGCGTTATATCACTCAAATGATGCTTTCAATCTTTAAAAGCATCATGGATTCACTTTAATTAGCGAGATAATTCCTGACGAATAATTTCAGCACCTGCACTGAGTGCATTGAGTTTGCCACGAGCAACTTGGCGACCAAGTGGTGCCATACCACAGTTGGTTGATGGATAGAGTTTGTCTGCATCCACAAACTGAAGTGCTTTACGCAACGTATTTGCCACTTCTTCAGCTGTTTCAATTTGATTACTTGCGACATCAATCGCACCGACCATGACTTTTTTAACGCGAATCAATTCGATCAGATCCATCGGGACACGTGAGTTATGGCATTCGAGCGACACAATATCAATTTTTGATTTTTGCAGTTTCGGAAATGCTTCTTCGTACTGGCGCCATTCTGAGCCTAAGGTCTTTTTCCAGTCGGTATTGGCTTTAATACCATAGCCATAGCAAATGTGTACCGCAGTTTCACACTTCAAGCCTTCAAGCGCACGTTCTAAAGTTGCCACACCCCAGTCATTCACTTCATCAAAGAACACGTTAAATGCAGGTTCATCAAATTGGATGATATCCACGCCAACGGCTTCAAGTTCACGAGCTTCCTGATTCAGGATCTTGGCAAATTCCCAAGCGAGTTTTTCGCGGCTCTTGTAGTGACCATCATATAAGGTATCAATCATGGTCATTGGACCAGGAAGCGCCCATTTAATCGGCTGATCTGTGAGTGAACGTAAGAATTTGGCATCTTCAACAAAGACAGGTTTTTGACGAGAAACTTCACCCACGACTGATGGAACGCTCGCTTCATAACGGTCACGGATTTTGACCGTTTCACGCTGATTGAAGTCAACGCCTTCAAGGTGCTCAATAAATGTCGTCACAAAATGCTGACGGGTTTGTTCACCATCGCTGACAATATCAATGCCTGCCTGCTGTTGTTCATGCAGTGACAAACGCAGTGCATCTTGTTTTGCATCCAATAATTCCTGGCCTTCCAATTTCCAGGGTGACCAAAGTTTTTCAGGTTCTGCTAGCCAAGACGGTTTCGGTAAGCTGCCAGCAGTTGATGTTGGGAGTAGCTTTTTAGGTTGTAAAAGTGCCATGTCTAATCTTCTATCTCTATATTCGTAAAATAATAATGTTGTGTATTAAGCAGCGCGTTCTTGGTCAGCAGTAGTTTTGATTGTGAATTCTGCGGCCCATTGCTCCAGAATGTCTTTATAAGGCTGGATAAAGTGTTCTTCCGCCCACTTCCCTTGCTTCACTGCCAATTGACCACGCTCAACACGGTCATACACAATTTGAGTCAATGAATAATCTGGGTACTCAAGGCTGGGTTGATACACCTGACCCGCAGCAGAATTCGCATTATAAATTTCAGGACGGTAAATCTTTTGGAAGCTTTCCATGGTGCTGATCGCACTGATCAACTCCAGATCGGTATAATCACGTAATAAATCACCTGCGAAATAAAATGCTAAAGGTGCAGCAGCATTTTCAGGTTTGAAATAACGGACGGTTAAGCCCATTTTGGCGAAGTATTCATCGGTACGTGAATACTCATCATTTTTATATTCCACACCCAATACAGGATGTACATTCGCTGTACGGTAGTAAGTTTTCGAGGTTGAAACGCTCAAACAAATCACCGGCTGTTTTTTAAATTCTGCTTTAAATACTTCAGAATTGACGAGATATTGATAAAGCTTGCCGTGTAAATCACCAAAATTTTCTGGCTTGGTCGAGGCTGGATTTTTCTTGATATGTTCAGGAAGTACCACGCTAAAATCATAATCGCGGACATAAGACGAGAAACTGTTGCCAATCATGCCATCAATACGCTGATTGGTTTGATGATCAATAATCGTGATTTTTAAAGTTTCAATTGCAGGGAACTTTTTGCCATTTCCTTCAATATCCAGGTCAACTGAAATAATATCGATTTCAACTGAATAACGATCTGCTTTTGGATTATCCCAATGTGCCAATGCATTAAAACGGTTATTGATCATTCGTAGAGTGTTACGCAAATTCTGTTCGCGACTTTCGCCACGTGCCAAATTGGCAAAGTTCGTCGTCAGACGTGTGCTATCTGCAGGTTAATAGTTTTCGTCAAAACGAATGCGCTTAATTGAACATGCAAACTTTTTACTCATTGTGATTCACTACCCTAAGTTCTAATAACCAAATTTCTGAATAAGCCTAGTTATACGTGAACCTTAAGATGAATAAAAATGATTTAAACTCAATGAAAAGTGAATATTACTCATGATTGGTTGTTCTTAAGATATCAAGATCACTTAATGAAGAAAAATATGAAAGATTTTTTCTATGAAATTTTAGGGTTTAATAGATGATAAAATAATGAATATTAATAACTTAAGATAAATTCTATCGAATATTAAGTGGATGAAATTGAGGGGTAAATTCAAAGAATGGTTTTATAGCTTATTAGATGCAATTTAGAAGTGAATGAATGAAACTCATCTAAAGATTAGAAAATATCAGTCTATTCACTCTGTTTAATTTCATTTAAATCATTCGTTAGAAAGGCGTCTGAGGTCACCCCACTATCAATGAATAACCTCAACATCCACGTAAATCTTAAAATTCTTCCCGCTGTAATTCATTCACCGTTTGCCCCTGCTTTGCAAACCACTGATCACGACGTTCAAACAAGCGTGGCGCCGCCTGATTCACTTGATCAATTAGAGCCTGTAAATCGGCATTGATCAAACGGCCATTTTTAACCACAGTCTGTCCCGCCACCATCGTCATCACGACATCTTGGCCTTGAACTGCATGGACTAAATTGGTATGCAAATTAAATAATTTTCTATGATCAATCAACGGCGTCATCCGCGGTGTATCCAGTTTCACCGCAATCAGGTCGGCCTGTTTGCCGACTTCCAATGAACCAATTTCATCTTGCATACCCAAGGCTTTAGCTCCTGTAATCGTAGCCATTTGACAGACTGACCAGGCATCCAGAGCAGCCGCATCTAAATTCGAGAACTTTGCTAATAATGACGCCGTTTTCATTTCTTCAAATAGATCCAGGTTATTGTTTTCTTTTTCTCCATCAGTACCCAAACCCACCGCAACGCCTTGACGTAGCATTTCAACGACAGGCGCTGCACCGGAAGCCAACTTCATGTTGGAAATAGGATTGTGCGCAACCCCTACCGCATGTCGCCTTAAAATCTGAATTTCATTTGCATCTGTCCAGACGCAATGTGCCAACAAAGTTTTAGGCAGATCTAGCAAGCCCAGTTTTTGCAGACTCTCAATTGGGCGAATACCTGAACGGCACAGGTTTTCCTGTACATCAAATTGGCTTTCATTGCTGTGGGTATGAAAACCGGTTTGATAATCCTGACAAAGTTTCTCAATGAGGCTTAATGCTGAAGCTTCAGCATAAAATAGGTGCTCTAAACCCACCCAAACCTGAATACGTCCATTCGCCTGCTGATGCCAACGGTTGATTAAAGCCTCATTACTTTTTAAGGTTTCAAAATAATTGTGATCCGGATGTTCCGCGACATAAGGTACTAGAACGGCACAAATTCCCAATGCTTGCGCAGCTTCAGCACTTCCGTCCATATAACGCCACATATCAACGATGGTGGTCGTTCCCGACAATAGTGCCTCGGCATAACATAAATAGGAGGCGATTTTCGCATCCTCTGGTGTCAACACCCGGTGCATCGGGTCAATATACTGCTGTAACCAATCCCAAACCGGTAATCCTTCAGCCGTACCACGCAATAAACCGGAATGACAATGGGTATTGATCAAGCCCGGCATCAGGATCGTTTGTGGGTAATCTTCAATGAGCACCTCTGGATAGCATTGAGTTAACTGTGCCAATGTACCCACTGCTTTTATTTGGTCGCCCTCAATCAGTATCGCGCCATTTTTAATACATTCATTCTGCGCATTCATGGTAAGGACATAGGAAGCTGTTAAAATTTTCATGATTTATACTCAAATCTATTCTATTTATGATGAATGGCTGCGGTTATGGCACGAAGGTTTTGCCTAAAGAAGATGGCAAATTCATTTTGAGTACTTTTTTATTCCGTGAAATCATGACCAGTACCACAATGGTGGCTATATAGGGCAATGCGGCAAGCAGCTCGTTCGGCACCTTGATTCCAAGCGCCTGGGCGTGAAATTGCAAAATGGTTACGCCCCCAAACAGGTAAGCGCCGAGCATTAAACGTGTTGGTTTCCACACCGCAAATACTACCAGTGCAATGGCAATCCAGCCGCGGCCTGCCACCATATTTTCAATCCACATCGGGGTATATACGGTCGATAAAAATGCTCCGCCAACCCCTGCCATCAAACCGCCAAATAGCACTGCGCCATAACGAATCGCCAACACGTGATAACCCATGGCATGCGCACTTTCCGGTGACTCTCCAATTGCTTTAAGCAATAAGCCCAAACGGGTTTTCGCCAAGACAAACCACACCAGAAAGAAGACCAAGATCGACAGATAAACCACATAGTTTTGTTGGAACAAAATAGGACCCAATACTGGAATATCTGCTAATAGTGGAATATTAAAATTAGCCAGACCCGGTAAAGCCATACTGACGTAGTTCTGACCCAAAAATGCAGAGATGCCGAGTCCAAAAATGGTTAAAGCCAAACCGCACGCGGATTGATTGGTACTTAAAGACAAGGTAAAAAAGGCAAAAATCAGGGCCATCAGCATGCCTGCCAAACCACCCATCAATAAGGCACTTAATACACTGGCATCATATTGCGCAGCAAAGGCAAAACCTGCAATTGCACCGACCAGCATCATCCCTTCTAATCCAAGATTAATCACACCAGTCCGCTGTGTGATCAATTCCCCCAGACCTGCGAAAATCAGGGGTGTTGCTGCCGCAACAGTACCTGCAAGAATTGCAGTTATTTCTAAAGCCATATCATGCTTCCTTTTACTGTAGACAACATTGGGTTAAAGGGTGGTTGCTGTGGGCTGAGGGACAGGTGACGCCATTTTTTTGCTAAAACGGTAACGGTTTTCAATCAATGCATCGGAAGCCAACAGGAAAAACAACAGCAGGCCCTGGAAAATACCGGTAATCGCGACCGGAAGCTGTAGCTGCATTTGTGCCATTTCACCGCCCAGATAAATCAACGCCATAAAACAGCCTGACAGCACAATGCCGATTGGATTGAGACGACCTAAATACGCCACGATAATCGCCGCATAGCCATAACCTGGGGACAGGTTCGGATTCAGCTGACCAATAGATCCAGCCACTTCACAGATTCCGGCAATACCTGCCATCATTCCGGAAATCACCAGACTCATCCAGATCGCTTTGGAGGAAGAAAAACCTGCGTATTTGGCAGCTAAAGGTGCCTGACCGCTGACTTCCAGTTTATAGGCCGTCAGACTTTTACGCATAAAAACCCAAAACAGAAGGACTGCAAAAAAAGTGATAAAAATAGAGGCATTAATGCGTGTGCCTTCTACAATGAATGGCAGCGTCGCACTCTCACTAAAAACCACCGATTGTGGGAAGTTCATCCCTTCCGGATCACGCCAAGGACCATTGACCAGGTATAGCAACACACATACTGCGACATAATTCATCATCAGGGTGGTCAGGGTTTCTTCGGCATTAAAATGGGTTTTCAGTAAGGCAGGAATTGCGCCCCAGAGTGCCCCACCAAGTGCGCCCATGACAATCATTAACGGGAGAATCCACCAGCCGATGTGATCATGAAATAAAATCGCAATACCACCGCCAAAAATCGCGCCCATGGTGAGCTGACCTTCAGCACCGATATTGAATAATTTGGCTCGAAATCCGACCGTCAGCCCCAAGGCAATCAGAATCAGAGGTCCGGCTTTGACTGCCAGTTCACTCCAGCCATAAGACGATGTCAGCGGTTCAATAAAGAAGATGTACATGGCTTGCGCGGGATTAATCCCCAGCATTAAAAACAGAATACTACCGACAATCAGCATGGCTAGCAGCGCAATGAGCGGTGAAAGCCACTTCATGATTTGAGAGGGATGTTCACGCGGTTCCAGTAAATGCATGTTGCTCTCCTCTCAACCCGTATATTTGTTTTTGGCTATATTAAGCATGAGCTTGCTGCTCCTCTACGATGATCGCAGTGTCATGGCCTGGAATGCCTGACATCAAGACCCCAACATTTTCAGTATTGGTTTCATGAGTAGGTATCGCTGGAGATAGTTCACCATTGGCCAACACGCAGAGACGATCACTGATTTCAAACAGCTCCTCTAACTCTTCTGAAATCACCAAAATAGCAACACCTTGTCGAGAGAGGTCGATCAGGGTCTGCCGAATAAACATGGACGCGCCGACATCTACGCCCCAGGTCGGTTGAGCCACAATCAGAAATTTGGGGTTTTGCAGAATTTCCCGGCCTACAATAAATTTTTGTAGATTTCCACCGGACAAGGAACGTGCTTCTGCCTCTGGGCCACTGGCTTTCACCCCGAATTTTTCAATACAGTGCTCGGCAAAAAGCTTACATTGTGCAAACTTGATTAATCCCCATTGCGTCAGGTTCTGCCGAAATGCGGTCAGCAAGGCATTCTGGGACAGTGTCATGTTCGGGACTGCTCCTCGGCCCAGACGTTCTTCAGGGACAAAGCCCAGGCCCAAATCACGCCGTTGTCCAGAACTGAATCGGGAAATATCGATTTGATCCAGAACCATCTGGCCATGTTTCAGGCTGTTTTCACCCGACAGCAAAGACAGCAGTTCTGCTTGACCATTGCCAGAAATCCCGGCAATACCGACAATTTCTCCGGCTTGAATATCTAAATTGATATTTTTCAGCGACACGCCAAATGGGTCATCGGACTGGTAATCCAGATTCTCGACCTGGAATAGCACCTGTTTTTCACCGGTATATTCTGGGCGTACATAAGTCGGTAAATCACGGCCAATCATTAAGCGTGCTAAATCACTGGTGCTGTTGTCTTTGGGATCAACATTTCCGGTCACACGGCCATT
This sequence comes from Acinetobacter sp. RRD8, assembly GCF_031844225.1. GTDB lineage: Bacteria > Pseudomonadota > Gammaproteobacteria > Pseudomonadales > Moraxellaceae > Acinetobacter. The sequence goes on along the minus strand of NZ_JAUZUU010000009.1, from coordinate 67,007 downwards.
GCGTAAGATGGTCGCTTCATCACAGAGTTCTTTAATCTCATGTAATTTATGACTGATATATAAAATTGAAACGCCTTGGGATGCCAATAAACGCAAGGTCTTAAACAATTGCCGTACCGCTTGTGGTGTCAGTACCGAGGTGGGTTCATCTAAAATGATTAAAGCGGGATTTTGCAAAAGGCACCGAATAATTTCGACGCGTTGCCGTTCACCTACCGATAAAGAATGTACTTCGCGGCGTGGATCAATCGGTAAACCATATTGTTCTGAGACTGCAATGATTTTTTGACTTAGAGCTTTTAAAGGAATCTTTTCATCCAGTCCCAGTGAAATATTCTCCGCCACGGTCAAGGTTTCAAACAAAGAAAAATGCTGATAGACCATGCCAATCCCGAGCTTTCTTGCCATCGACGGGTTATCAATATGAACTTCTTTACCATTCCAGAGGATTTGTCCCTGATTGGCCTTGGTTGCCCCATAAATGATTTTCATCAGGGTACTTTTGCCGGCACCATTTTCACCCAGAATGGCATGAATCTGCCCAGGTTGAACCGTTAAATGTATTTGGTCATTCGCTTTCAATGAATTGTAACTTTTACAGATATTAATGAGCTGTAAACGCGGTACACCTGAAGAAGCCATGTTCCTCTTTTGTATATGAGCAGATCTATCGTGTTGAGAGGTCATCATTAGTACCCTATTCTATGCTGTGACAGTGCGGCATCCATCTGAAGCGTGCAGGTATTCAGATGAATGCGGAAAGGTACATCTAGATATTTAATGGCGAAACTGAAATGCTTTATTTCGGTAATGAACCCTCTACGCCCTTCACGTAGTAATTCATTTTGCTTAGTGCCGCATCATCTAGGCGCTTGCCCTTTGCCAAGACCAATGTGCCATCCTGTTTATGAATCGGGCCGGTAAATGGATGCAATGTGCCTTTTAAAATACCGTCACGTACGCTGAGTGCTTTTGCTTTAGAGGCTGCCGACACGGAAGGACCAAAGCTTTCAATATCGACTGCTTTTTGTTTTACGCCATACCACATTGCACTTGGTTTCCAGGTTTTCTTGCTGACTTGCGTCATTACCGGAGTATAAATTTTTTCCCAATGTAAAACCGATGCAGCAAGATGCGCTTTAGGGCCAAATTTGCTCATGTCAGAATCCCAGCCAAAAGCAAAGACACCTTTTTGTTCAGCCGCCTGTACCACTGCTGGAGAATCGGTATTTTGCATCAGCACATCTGCGCCTTGAGCAATCAAAGCCAAGGCTGCATCACGTTCTTTGCCCGGGTTAAACCATGAATTCACCCAAATGACTTTGGTTTTAATTTTTGGATTTACACTTTGTGCACCGAGGGTATAGGCATTGATATTACGGATAACTTCAGGAATCGGAAAAGACGCGACTACGCCCAATACATTATTTTTGGTTTTTTGCCCTGCGACCACACCCAGCATATAAGCGCCTTCATAGGTACGGACATCGTAGACCCCTAAATTTTTGCCCTGCTTATAACCGGTTGCATGCATAAATACTGTATTTGGAAATTGCTTGGATACTTTTTCCATCGCATTCATATAACCGAACGAGGTTGCAAAAATGACTTTATTGCCTTGTTGTGCCAGGTTACGGATCACACGTTCGGCATCTGCTGTTTCAGGGACATTTTCGATATAAGAGGTTTTATATTTTCCTGCGAGGGTTTTTTCAGCCTTAATCCGGCCCTGATCGTGAGAATAGGTCCAGCCATGGTCGCTGGTTGGGCCAATATAAACAAATGCGGCTTTATCTTGGGCCTGAACATTGGCGACAGCGGCCATGCCCATTACACCACTTGCCATTAATACCCCTACCAATTTTTTCAATCCGGTTTTCAAGCTATTTTTTTCTTTCATTCTATTCTGCTCTTGGTTGTTCTGTGTCATGCAACACATGCTTTAAAATGACTTCACGCAAATGTGCTCAGTCTGTTCAAGATATAATTAGCAATAAGCATTCCAGTTTTTATAAAAATAATAGAAATAGGGTTTTAAAATAAGATATTTTTGTTTTTATGATTTAATTAAAAAGTAATGGTATTAAAGCAATAAATACTAAGCTTGTAGTTGATATAAAATTTAATTTAATAAAATGATTTATTTTTATTATTGCTTATTAGTAGTGCAATAAAATAAAACGCTTTAAATTTGTGCATTCCTTTTTTAATTGGAGCTTCATATTTTTCATGAGCAAAGATAAATTAAAATGATAGAACCATGTATTGAGCTTCATTGAGGGATTGGAATTTTTTTATATAAGTTACTAATATTAAAATATATTAATATTTTTTATAATTCAATTTAGCTTGTAATGCACTGAGAGGGTAATGTTCTAAAGATATTATTATTTTCTCTCCTCATTGAAGGAGGTTGGAAATCTCTAATCGGAGCTTGCCTAGATTGATTTATTTTAATTTCCAAATTTTGATAATATTAATCAATTTTAATTAAAGAGTAAGCGGGTATGAATAATATTTTGATTATTTAAAAAATATAAATAAAAACCACTATATTAAAATATAGGGTTTCTATTTAAAGTTTAATCCATATTTTTAAATTTTAAAATATATTAGACCACATAACGTTTACTTAATCCCCACTCGGCTAAGATTCGACGATAGGTCGTTGAAGAGCGATCTGCTTCAAAATGCGCTTCCATAGAAATATCGAGCGGTAATTCTTCAGGTTTCTGGCTTTCTACCATGTCCTGATCTTCGGCAAAAATTTGTGCATTGAAGTCATATACCGCCTGTAAATCTCCTGTGGTATCGAAGTTGCGTGTCAGTGGTACAAATAAACGGGTTTTATTGTGTGAGACCGGACAACAGGCATTGAGAATTTTTAATTGTCCCTGTTCTGGGAAATGTACGGTTAGCACCGCAGAAAACGGTGGATAGACATCAAATACACGTTTCCACAAAAAGCCTTCCGGTGCCAGATCTTGCATACCATGTGGATAGTTGCTGACACTGCTAACATATTCGGTATGCAGGCCGTAATCTGTACGTGCTGTCGTGTATTTGGGTACAACCTGATTTTCAGGATCTGCGAAAGAACCCTGATGAACCCAGGCAAAATGTGCAACATCAATAAAGCCTTCCAGTTGACGGCCACTTGAACCGGCAATATCCACAAACGGCGGTAAAATTGCCTGATGATCTGGCATCTCCCAGGTATCTAAAACAGGGAAATTGGCTTTTGCTTCGTCACGGCCAAAAATACTGGTCCAGATCAAGCCATATTTTTCCACCACTGGAAATTTAGTCAGAGAAAAACGCTCAGAAATGTTGGTCAGCTCGGGTTGTGCAGGAATTTTGATACATTTACCCTGGCCATTGTAGTGTAGACCATGATAAGGACAGACCAGGTTTTCACCCGAAACCCAGCCTTTGGTTAAGGGTACACCCCGGTGTGGACAGAGATCACGGACCAGATGAATATCGCCACTTTCTGTTTTGTACAATGCCAGTTTGACATCAAGCAGGGTCACTTGTTGCGGTTGGGTAGAAACGTCCTGAATCCGTGCCACCGGATACCAGTGACGAGCCAGAATGTCCCAGTCCTGATCATCAAACTGGCTATAGCAGGGTTTGTTGAATAAATTGATGACTGGAATTGCGTTCATATCAAACCTATATTCTTACTATGGATGGTCTCTTTTTACAGGCCTTGAACAGTGCAGAACTGTGCAGAACTGTGCAATTTTGGCTTTGCTTCTAATTGAAATTACTGAATTTATTGTTATTCTGTCTATTAGAATGATTCGTACTATTCATTCTTAAAATTAGAACACATCAACCATGTACAAATGTACTTGCCGATTAAAGCTACCTTCTTTGGCATAAAACTCGCATAAACACGTTTATCTCAAATATTGATATAAATAAACGGTGGTACTTGCTTGACTAAATTGATGAATACGCCTTTTTCCCGATTTTCAGAATATTTTATCGCGGTGGCGAAAACGGGAAGTTTACGCAAGGCCGCAGATCAATTATTCATTTCCGTGTCTGCAGTACATCGGCAAATTGCTCTGGCTGAAGAAGAACTGGGAATTATGTTATTTGAGCGCTTGCCCAATGGTTTAAAACTGACACTGGCGGGCGAATTACTCTATGCCGATGTTATAAAATGGCAAAAAGAATTCCAGCAAACCCGGATTCGCTTTGATGAAATTCAGGGGCTTACGCGTGGGACCATCGAATTTGGTTTAATTTCTGCCTTAAATGATGGTTTTGTCATGCAGTCCGTGCAATATATGTATGAAAATTATCCCTGGATTAATTTTAATATCCGGGTCGCAGACAGTGAAATCGTAGCCAAAAAAGTGATTGAGGCAGATCTGGATTTTGGCCTGATCCTGAATCCGAAATCCCATCAACATATTGAAGTCCTCCATTTTCTGGAACTGCCTTTAGGTTTTGTGATGGGTAAGTCTCATCCTCTTGCTCAAGTAGAAAAGATTTATTTTTCCGATACCTTGAATGACAACCATTTTATTCCGGCCGACCCCCTGATTATTCATGATTATGTACAGGCACTGTATAAACATCATCAATTTATACCCGCACGTAAAACGGAATCGAATGATATCCGCCTGATGAATACTCTCATTAAGGCGAATACCGGGATTGGAATTTTTAGTTATCTCGATGTTTTACCCTATGTCGAGCGAGATGAAGTGGTCTTTAAACCTATCTCTGAAAAAGGGTTGCATCCGCTGACTATTGCCCTCTGTGTGGCGCCTAAACGCCAAATTTCACGCGTTTCCCAGTTGATGATTAAACATATGATTGAACAAATGGAAACCTTAAAAAGCAAGGTGCAGCAACTGTAGTATTTTCATACCTAAATAACAAAAACCGCGATAACTAAAATCGCGGCTTTTATTTAATATTAATGATGAAATTAACTGTTTTTAATCCAATGGATTACCCACAATATTGCTAATAATGCCTTTCATAATATGTGGGCCTTGTTCTTTCCGTAGGTCTGCATACCAGTCTTTGGTAATTTGCTCATCTTTCATATGCGTGACATCACAACGCTTACGTGCACGTAGCAGCAATTCATTGGCGCGTTCATTGCGTTTATTCTGATAACGTTTCAGGGCATCTTCCAGACCTAGCGTATTAATTTGTAAGGCACGTGCCAGATAGACCGCATCTTCCATTGCCTGGCAACCTCCCTGCCCGATATCCGGTGTGGTGCTATGTGCCGCATCCCCTAAAATTACCACACGGCCCTTATAAAACTGGGTAAAAGGCTCAATATCATGGATTTCGACACGATTGGTTTTCTGCTCATCAATGCTGTCAATTAAGCGCTGAACCTGTGGGCACCAGCCAGAGAAATACTGTTTTAATAGGGGCTTATATTCCGAACGCTGATTTTCCAGACCTGCGGACAATGGCACATCAAAGAAGAAATAAAAGCGATGCTCTGCCACAGGCATCAGTGAAGCACGTTTGCCTTCACCGACAAAAGTGGTCCACTGCTGTGCAGGCGCTAAATCTTCAGAGATCTCAACCAGTCCGTTCCAGTTCACATAACCGGCATAACGGCGTTCAACCTGTTTGCCCAAGACATACTGACGCGTCATGGAATGGGTACCATCCGCACCAATCAATAATGCTGCAGAAGCAGTGCTGCCATCCTGAAAACCGATTTCAACGTGTTGCCCCTTATCCTCAATAGACACCATTTTTTTACCGAGCTGAATATCCTGCCGGCCAAACTCATCCATTAACATATTTTGTAATTCAGCACGCGATACCGGATATGGACGTTGACCGACTTCTTCAATTAACGGCGCCAGACTAAACTGCGTCATGACCTCGCCATTCAAACCATCGATATAGGCTAAGTCATTCATCTGGCCACCTAGCTTTGCTACCTGTTCAGTTAAGCCCAGATAGTTCAAACACTTCACCCCGTTTGACCACAAGGAAATTGCAGCACCGACAGGTAAAATCTGTTCTGCCTGCTCATAGATGGTGACCCGATGTCCGAACTTTTTTAGTGCAATTCCTGTGGTTAATCCGCCCATGCCTGCCCCAATAATTGCAATCTCCATCTATTCCTCCTGGCTATTTCATCTTCATTGCCAGCTAAAATGCTAAAAACGTGCCATCCTGAAAAAAATGCACTAAAAAAATAGCAAGAGTTGGCACACGCTGTGCTTTTAAATTCCTTCAATGTCCTGTTTTTATAAAGGCAGAAGACCTAAATTTGTATTTATAAAAGTGCATATTCATGTGACGTATACCAATGATGGAAATTTAAGATGGCGACCTTATTAGCTCCAATTTTTGATCTGCCTGCTCCAGTACAGCAGTTAACTAACCTTGCAGATGCCCGAATTGGCGCAGAAATTCTTGAATGTTCAGATGAGTTTTTTGCTGAAGCAAAACGCATGTTGCAATTTGAGGCACCGGTCTTTATCGAAGACAAGTTTGATGAGCATGGCAAATGGATGGATGGCTGGGAAACCCGTCGCAAGCGCCACACGGGCTATGATTGGGCCATCATTAAACTTGCTGTTGCAGGTCAAATACAGGCACTGGATATTGATACGACTTTTTTTAGCGGCAATTATCCGGCCTCTGCTGCTGTGCAAGCATGTTATGCGCCAGATGGAAATCTTGATCAGGCAGAATGGATCAACATTCTGGAAAATAATGTCTTGGGACCCAGCCAACATCATATTTTTCAGATTTCAGCAAAGCAGATATTTACCCATGTCCGTTTGAATATTTATCCTGACGGCGGGATTGCACGTTTTAAGGTCTATGGACAGGTAAAAATCGATCTGCAAGATCATGATCAAATGCTAGATGTTTTGGCACTAGAACATGGTGGCCGTGTCGTTGCCTATAGCGATGCGCATTTTGGACATCCACGCAATCTGATTAATCCGGGACGTGGCATTAACATGGGCGATGGCTGGGAAACCAAACGGCGTCGTGCTCCAGGATTTGACTGGTGCATTTTGGCTTTAGGCGCCAGTGCCCGAATCGAGAAAATTGAAATTGATACCGCCCATTTTAAGGGAAATTTCCCTGCAGAGGTTTCTATTCAAGCCATCTATGTTGAGGATGCAACCGATGAGCAACTCATTCCACAAAGCATGTTCTGGCCTTTTTTGTTAGCAGCCCAACCTATGCAAATGGATCATATTCATCATTACATCAATGAAATTTTACAACACGAAAAAATTTCCCATATTCGTGTCAACATGATTCCGGACGGTGGCATCAGCCGGATTCGTCTCTGGGGAAAATTGGCTTGAGTGATCAATGATATGTCTATGCAAAGCATAAAAATACAGTCTTTAAGCACGGAAAATTTTCTGCCTTTTGGAGAAGTCATTGCCTGTCAGGGTAATCATTATTTTCATATCAATGAGCAGCAGACTGAGCGTTATCATGCCCTGTCTGAAGTAGAAAGTGATGCCAAGGTTGGACTGAGTATTTTTAGAAATATGCAAGCTACGGCAATTCCTTTTCAAATCTTAATGCTGGAAAGGCATCCTCTAGGATCACAGGCTTTTATTCCGATGCACGGCCAGCAATTTTTAATCGTTGTAGCGCCTGAACTTGATTATACACAGCCCGATATTAGTCAGATTCAGGTATTTATCAGTGATGGTTCTCAAGGGATAAATTATCGTGCCGGAACCTGGCATCATCCATTATTGACCCTTGAAGCACCCAGCGAGTTTGTCGTAGTGGATCGTATAGGTAGCGGATCAAATTGTGATGTTCATCCTTTTCCTGAAAACATCCAGATCGTATTTTAAACGCATTAAAAAAAGCCCTTTTATCAGGGCTTTTAACTTATTTCTTCATCACTTTGCCTAGAAGTGATATTTCACTAAAGCACTGACATTATTTTCATCGGCATTTGGGATACCGAATTTGTTGTTCCAGATAGAATGTTCAATTCCCAGATATAAATTGGTTTCTGGAGAAATGTGTTTACCGACATTCCATTTCCATTGGGTGGTCCAGTTCATCTCGCTGTCATGATCATCCTCTTCTGTTGACCAGTCCAAGAAGCCATCCACCAGAAATTCTTCAGTTCCCAGTTTAATTGGCACGCCATAGGTCAGTGTCAACTGGTAATCATCATCAATATTCTCATTATTCACGCGATAAAGGTTAATGCTGGCATAACGGAAATATGGAATATCCAGATCGAAACCTACGCCGTACAGGAAGTTATCAAAACCCTCTCCACCTTCCCAGGTCGTTGAAACCAGTACATCTTTAACCGGACCAAAGGCAAGCTTCTGACCCGACACTTCACCCAAGCTCAAACGTGGTGAAAATTCAAAATAACTTGATTTAAAGTCATCTGCACCGCGCATACGGTCAATGAAGAAGAAGACATCTGCATATTTTACTTTTGCCGTATATTCAAAGGTCGCAGTCGCCTGTTTCTCATCGACCACCTCATAGTTTTCTCCATAAAGTCCGGTGACACTGAAGTCTTGCCAGATCGGTTTTGCCTGTGCGGATGCCGCACCCAATACAAGTAATGTTGCAGCAGTAAGTTGAGTGAATTTCATAAATAAGGGTCCCCAATGGAATGAAAGAATCACATTCTGAATTAAGCAAAAACAAAGCCAACATTTTTAATTTTTGATAAAAAAACAGCCCATTTTCTGGACTGTTTTCATCCTGGTTTAAATTTTCTAATGTGGAATCTTTGCCACAATTTCTGTAGTCGCTGTGCTTTTATTTTTAAATAGGTTCAGATGATTGAACAACAGGTTGAGTAAAATGGCCATTAAGCAGGTTGAGCTAATCCCCGAATGAAACAAGGTTTGCACCCATTTTGGAAAGTTGGCATAAAAGGAATGATCAATAATGGGAATCATGCCGGCTGCAATAGCCGTCGCAACAATGATAAGATTTTTTTGCTCGTTATAATCAATTTTAGCCAAGGTACGAATCCCGCTTGCAGCGACTGTTCCAAAAAGTACCAGACCTGCACCACCTAATACCGGTACAGGAATGGCAGCAATCAAACGTCCCATAATTGGCAGTAAACCCAACACGACTAAAATCATGCCCCCAGCTGCGACCACAAAGCGGCTTTTAATTCCGGTAATCGCCACCAAGCCGACATTTTGCGCAAAAGCACTTTGCATGAATGACCCAAAAACAGGCGCCATCGCACTCGATAACATATCGGCACGCAAGCCATTCGAGATACGATCCGCATCCACTTTGGTACCTACAATCTCACCCACTGCAATGATATCTGCTGTGGTTTCGGTCATAATCACGAGAGTAACGATGAGCATGGAAATAATGGCTGTGAGCTCAAAAGTCGGTAGTCCAAAGGCGAAGAAGCTAGGTACCTGAATCCATGTCCCAGTCGCAACTTTAGAGAAATCACCAAAACCGAATAAATAGGCCAGTACTGAACCTAAAACAATTGCTAGAAGAATAGACAAGCGACGGATAGCGGCCTGTCGGCTCAAATTCAGGCAAATTACTAAAGCCAAGGTCATCAATGCCAGACCAATATTCTCGACACTTCCCCATTCTGGTGCCTTGGGATTGCCGCCCATCATCCAGCGGACTGCCACCGGCAATAAAGACAAACCAATGATAGTAATGACGCAACCGGTCACGACTGGTGGAAAGAAACGGATAATTTTGGAAAAATAAGGTGCGAGGAAAAAACCGATCAATGATGCGACAATGACTGCACCGTAGACGGCTTGCAAACCACCGCCTGTAGTCACAATCGCCACCATCGTTGCGACACCGGCAAAAGAAACCCCTTGCACCAAAGGTAGTTTTGCACCGATATATTTCACCCCAACGGTTTGCAAAATTGTGGCTAAACCACCGACAAATAGCGCCGCCGCAATCAATAATCCAATTTGATAAGCTTCTAGGCCGGCTGCTGTTCCCACGATTAAAGGTGGTGCAATAATTCCACCATACATGGTCAGTACGTGTTGCAAACCATAAGCTGCACTTTTCCCCGCACCTAAATATTCATGTTCAGGTGATATTGTTTTACTTTGTTCTGTCATTTTTCTCACCCTCAAAGTCTAAATATAAAATCAGCTTCCGCGATATGTGGAGTACGCGAATGGGCTGATCAGTAAAGGAATATGAAAATGCTGGAATGCATCTTTCACATAAAAATGAATAACTGCTTTAGGAAAAAAAGTTTCTAAACCCAAACCTTCAAAATAAGCAGATGTAAAAAACTCAAGACTATAGATACCTGTTTTTAAATCGACTATGCCAAAATCACTGACGCGACCGTCTGTATTGGTTTTTGTCTCAGCAAGCAAGCGACCGTCTTCAGCAAAAAGTCGTACCACCACGTCTGTCGCAGGTTTTCCCAGATGTGTATCTAAAATATGCGTGCTAATCATGCATGAAGCTCCTGAGCCAGTCGTGACAAGGCAATTTCTGCCAGTTGATGATGGACAATACGTTTCTCAATCTCTGGATCATTTAGCAAACGATAGTTCAGGGCTTGAAGGACGTCTTCACTGCTCAATCCAGCAGCTTTGATCAGAAAGATAAACCCATATTTTTTTTCATAGGCAAGATTGCCTTTAAGCAGCGCGAGCTGGGTATCGTCATCTGCTGTAATGCCGGATTGCTCACGATGGGAAAAGTCTTTTTCTATTTCACTTAATTCAGCCTGTGCCTGTTTTTCACCTATACGGGGATGATTATCCAGTGCAGTTTTAATCTCATCCCAACTCCAGGTCGCCGCCTGTTGGTTCGCTGCACTCAAAACATCCTCAAGCGATGCATAAGGACGTTTTGCGGCAAGCTCGGTCGACCAGCTGGGTATTTGCACACAGTGCTTTAAAAAGATCATCGCATCTTCTGCTGATGCTTGATTAAATTCAACAAGTTGCACTATTCAATCGCCTGTTTATATTGCTTGGTTATTTAAAACTGGTTTTGCAATAACAGTGCCAAAGCTGATGTGTTTGTTATTTTTATAAAGTACATGACTCAAAAAAGAGCATCTAAACTGATCTTTTCCAATATATTTTATGATTATGGCGCATGATGGTTATACCAGTGCTCGGCAATATCCCCACGACGGCAAATCCAGACCTTGTCATGATTTTGAATGTAGTCCAGGAACTTTTGTAGAGCTTTAAAACGTCCCGGCCGTCCTAAAATACGGCAGTGCATGCCAATCGACAGCATTTTTGGCGCAGTTTCGCCTTCGGCATAGAGCACATCAAAAGCATCTTTGAGATATTGATAAAACTGTTCCCCGCTATTAAAACCGCCAGGTGAACTGAATTTCATGTCATTGCTATCCAGGCTATAAGGAATAATCAAATGCGAACGTGTTTCCCCTGCCTGATTGGTCAAGGTGCTCCAAAATGGCAAGTCATCCCCATAGTAATCAGCATCATATTTGATTTGAGGAAAATCAGCCAGAAGTTGACGGGTATTCGGACTGTCCCGACCGGTATACCAGCCGATCGGTGCTTCACCAAACAGGCTTTCCAGAACGCTGACCGCCTGATCCATATATTGGCGTTCCATTTCAATCGGCATGTCCTGATAATGTAGCCAGCGCTGACCATGTGAAACGACATCATAATGAGCTGATTTAATCGCCTCTACCACATAAGGATTACGTACCAATGCCATGCCGACCCCAAAGATAGTCATCGGCAAACCACGTTTCTGGAACTCCTGATGAATCCGCCAGAAGCCAGCACGTGAACCATATTCGTACATCGAATCCATCGACATATGTTTGTCTGGAAAGCTGGCAGCACCAATAATTTCAGATAAAAACTGTTCTGATCCCGTATCACCATGTTCAATGTGGTTTTCACCACCTTCTTCATAATTCAGCACAAACTGTACCGCGACACGCGCGCCGTTTGGCCATTGCACTTTTGGTAGTTCGCCATGATAACCAATCAGGTCACGCGAATAAGGTGCACTGCGAATGCTCTCGATAAGTTCTTGTCCGCGTAAGTAGCTAGTCGTCACATCAATTCCTTGTCGATTCTAGTAAATGATCAATGGTCTATACGCGTGATAAGCAATTTATGCGCCAAAGTAGAGCATTGAAATTGAGAGCACGCTTTTTAAAAAATATTTTCAGCGAGATTTAAGCTTAGAAATATCCCATCTCAATATTTGCGTAGTTGAACATAAAAAACCTGGAAAGTTGCTTATTTTGTTTTTAATCGCTGGTCAGTGTTCTGATTTACGCAATCCTATATCCTGTTAATTGAAATTTCATAGAACACCTTGCTGTTTTATAGTCCAGCTAAAGGTCACGACACAGAATCCATTATGAATACAAATATCGCCACGTTTAGTCCCGACTTACCCGTCCATATGACATTCGAGGAACATGACTGGCATCTTTTGGCTCAGTACTGGTATCCGATTGCACTTGCGCGTGATATTACAGATCAGCCAACAAGTAGTATGCTGCTTGATATGCCGCTGGTGATTTATAAAATGAACGATGAACTGGTGGTGGCGAAAGATGCATGTCCGCATCGCGGTGTACCTTTAAGCTTGGGAAAAAATGACGGCCAAGGCGTGGTGTGTCGTTATCACGGTTTACGCTTTGGCAGTGAAGGTAAATGTAACCGTATTCCTGCACATCCTCAGCATAAAATATCGGAGCGCTTCCATCTAAAAACTTATGCTGCGGTAGAAAAATATGGTCTGATCTGGTGTTCGTTAAGCGCTGAAAAGGATGCAGAACCTCATATTCCTCATATGCCTTTTTGGGATGATGCTGAGTATCAGCAACTGGTCTGCCCTCAGATAGACATTCAATGTTTTGCAGGAAGACAGCTCGAAGGTTTTATTGATGTGGCACATTTTGCCTGGGTGCATCCCGATACTTTTGGTGATCCGGAGGATGTAGAAGTTCCTGATTACAGTACGACAGAAACGGATGTTGGTTTTAATGCAGATTATATCAGTAGTGTGGGACGTTATCCGATCGGAACAGAGCAGCGTGGCCAGGAAGATTTTAAATGGTTACGTCATTTTGAAGTGAGCCTACCCTTTACTGCAACCCTTACGATTCATTTTCCGAATGATGCCAAGCAGGTCATCATGAATGCGGCTTCACCGATGACTGCACGTTCAACACGACTTTTTGCGCCTATTTGCCGCAATTATGATAAAGATTTACCGGTTGAAGATGCCTATGCATTCAATATGAAAATTTTCGAGGAAGATCGTGTGATTGTAGAAAATCAGAAACCTGAATATTTACCTCTGGATTTATCTTTAGAAGCGCATTTTCCGGCAGATCGGAGTTCAAGCATGTACCGAAAATTACTACGCAAACGGGGATTTAGTCCTTTATTTGCTGCTTAAAATTTTATTCAAAAGAAAAGCAGTTATAGGTAGTAAGGGCTAGATATCCCCAGATATTTAAAAAATTACAGGATTATTAAATTTATAAGCTATATGTCGATGTAGGTCTTTAGCCAAACTTATTTTTGGATGAATTGGGTTATATCGTGATTTCTATCAGGATACATCTTGTTATATAGCCTCATGGGTCTTGTATTCTAGTGAAGATAAGGCCTTTTAGAATGGTAAAGAACTTTTAGAAGATAAAATTAGTTTTTTATTAAAATAGGTATATAATAAATAAAATCACCTTACTTTACTATTTTAATAGGATTATGGATCAATATTGCACACTGCAGATTTATCAGGAAGATGAATGGCTTGATTGCGCTATTGTTGAGATTGTCGGTCAACAACAGACTGGATGGCAAGCAGCCACGCGAACATCATATCTGTTTGAATATGCTATTTCTTATATGGATTTAAGCGATGGGCATGCGCTAGCCTATCATTTACCGGTAAATGTGCAAAATACATTGCAATCTACCTGGCCGGCCTTCCTGATGGATTTGTTACCTCAAGGTTATGGTCGTAAAGAATTACTCCGTCAGCTTAATTTTTCTGAAAATACTCAGGAACAAGCAGACTGGGCGCTTTTAAAAGCAGGTGCAGGCAATCCGATAGGTAACTTACGGGTGAAAGAGGCTTATGAATGGCTACAGGGGCAATTCCCTGTTCAGCAGAATCATGGCTTTAGTCTGGACCAAGTCGTAGAACGTCAAGAAAAATTTATTGAATCCTTAGCCTCTTATGGACTTTTTATTGCCGGCTCTTCTGGTATTCAGGGCGAGTGGCCAAAATTACTGCTGACTCAAGGTCATGATGACCTGTTCTATCTGGATCACACGCTGACAGATCATCAGGTCAAGCAGCATTGGCTGGTGAAATTCAGCCGTGGCAGCGATCAGAATTTAGATAAAATTTTGATGCATGAAGCCTTATATATGAAAATTGCCCAGTATCTGGGACTTCGTGTTCATCAGGAACTGGAGCTGCATGGCAAGACTTTATTCATTCCCCGATTCGACCGTAAAGTCATTGATGGGAAGGTTGAAAGAATCGCTCAGGAAAGTATTGCTTCTCTGGGAGGAAAAGCAGGTTTTGGGGTAAGAATGACCCATAACCAGATCTGTAGCCTGCTGATGCAATGCTGTACTGAACCAAAACAGGAAATCTTTGAATATTTGAAGCGTGATCTTGCCAATGTCGCTTTAGGCAATAAGGACAATCATACCCGTAATACAGCGATTCAACGTTTCAATAATGGAATCATTCGACTAACCCCATTATTTGATTTTGCGCCGATGTGGCTACATCCAGATGGTATTGCCCGAACTACGCGTTGGGAGCGAGATGATCATGGTGGTATGCCAATTTGGCATTCAGTCATTGAACAGATTGCCGAAAGCACGATGATTGATCCAAAAGAAATCAAAGCGGTGTTAATCGAACAATTACCACTTTATCAGGGATTACTCGAGCACATGCAGTATCTGCAATTGGCACCTGAAATTCTGGAAAATAGCCAGTATCGAATTGATAATATTTGCCAACAATTGGAGGAGCTGAATTATGGATAAACGCTTCAAGCCACTGACTCCGATTCAACAGATGCAAAAGAGATTGTCTGTACTTGAAACCGTCAGTAACAATCCTGACTGGCCTTTTCATCAGGTTGCTCGCTTCATTCGTACCGAGTTGCACCTCACACTCAACGATATGGCTAAAATTACCAAGATTGCTCCCCAGACTCTACAGAAAATGGAACAACCTGAAGGCAATCCAACACTCAAGTCTATGCAGAAATTACTGGATGCTTTTGGTTTAAAGTTAGAAATCAGGGTTAAATCCTGATGATAATCTGATGCTTTAATTGATATTTAGGGGAATTTTAGAGAAGAAGAATGACTTAACAACTGAAAATATGCCCTCCTCCAATCTGTTTATTGAGTCCTTGCTCCATCGCAGGAATCCCGGTTTAAATTAAACACGGGATTCACTGGAGGCTGATATTTTCTCATCAGTTTTTTAATGAATAAGTTTACTTTTTAAACATCATTATGAAGAAATATCAACACAGAGATATTTCATTTCAAGGTATTCATCCATACCGAATTTAGACCCTTCACGGCCTAACCCTGATTGCTTGACTCCACCAAACGGGGCAACTTCATTAGAGATGGCTCCGGTATTGATTCCCACCATGCCGTATTCTAAGGCTTCGCCTACACGCCACTGACGTGCTGTGCTTTGGGTAAATACATACGTGGCCAGACCGAATTCTGTATCGTTCGCCATCTGAATCGCTTCTTCTTCAGTCTTGAAGCGGAACAGCGGTGCCAATGGTCCAAAAGTTTCTTCTTTTGCTATACGCATCTGCTGGGTGACTTCAGTCAGAAGTGTTGGCTCGAAGAATGTACCGCCCAGACTTGAGCGCTGTCCACCGGTTTTCACCTGTGCACCTTTGCTCAATGCATCGGCAATATGTGACTGCACTTTTTCAATTGCAGCCTCATCAATTAATGGACCTTGGGTAGAAGCTTCATCACGGCCATCACCGACTTTTAGTTTGGCAACGGCAGCCACCAGTTTTTCTACCAGCGCATCATAAATGCCATCTTGTACATAAATCCGGTTCGCACACACACAGGTCTGTCCACTGTTCCGGAATTTACTCGCCATGATGCCCTGTACAGCCTGTTCAAGATTGGCGTCATCAAAGACCAGAACCGGTGCATTGCCACCAAGTTCTAAGGAGAGTTTTTTGATGGTCGGCGCACATTGTTGCATCAGGATACGACCGACTTGAGTTGAACCGGTAAAGCTTAACTTTTTCACGGTTTCGCTTTCACATAAGACCTGACCCACTTCAACCGCATCACCACTGACATGCAGCAATACATCTTGTCGTAATCCTGCGCGCAAGGCCAAAACCTCAAGTGCATAGGCGGTTAAAGGCGTTTGTTCAGCCGGTTTAACCAGCATGGAACAGCCAGCAGCCAGAGCTGGCGCGGCTTTACGGGTAATCATCGCCGCCGGAAAATTCCATGGCGTGATGGCCGCTGTTACCCCAATTGCCTGTTTGATAACTAATAAACGTTGATGGGCAAGCGTTGGCGTCAACACGTCACCATCAATACGGCGTGCCTGCTCGGCAAACCAGCGGATAAAGGAAGCGGCATAACCAATTTCACCACGCGCCTCAGCCAGTGGCTTGCCCTGTTCAGCAGTCAGAATCTGAGCCAGGGACTCTTTATTTTCCTGCATTAGATCAAACCAGGCCCAAAGCACATCTGCACGTTCAAGTGCTGTCTTGGCTTTCCAGGCTTTCTGTGCTTGCTGAGAACGAGCAATCAGCTGTTCTACAGATGCACGGTTATGGGATTTCACCCAGGCCAAAGTGGCTTGAGTTGCTGCATCTTTGACTTCAATATATTCACCCGTGGCAGGCTGATCGAAGCTGATATCAGGATGCTGTAATAAATCTCTATATTGTGCTTGAAGCATGATCATTACTCTTTCATTAGGCTGCGACAGACAGTGCAAACCCTTGTTTCAAGATAGCCAATCCCGCACGGAACTGTTCTGCCGGAATCGTGAGCGGGTATAGGAAACGGATTACATTACCATAACGACCGCAGGTCAGGATTAACAGACCATTTTGCATGGCATGGTTTTGTACAGCTTTTGCCTGTTCCGCAGTTTCAAGCTCAACCGCCACCATTGATCCCAGTGCACGAATATCTTTAACCATGCTAGATGACATTTTCAGTTCATGTAAAACATCAACCAGTTCTGCGCCTAGATCATTCGCTCTTTCACAAAGACCTTCTTCTTGAATGATATCCAGTACCGCATGGGCAGCCGCAACAGCAATCGGGTTACCTGCATAAGTACCGCCCAGTCCACCTGGATTTGGTGCATCCATGACTTCAGCACGACCTACCACGCCTGAGATCGGGAAACCGCCGCCTAGACTCTTTGCCATCGTAATCAGATCTGGCTTGGTCTCATAATAATCCATCGCAAACAATTTACCTGTACGCGCAAAGCCAGACTGTACTTCATCAGCAATCAGTAAAATGCCGTTTTGATCGCATAGTACACGCAAGCGTTTCAGGAATTCTGCAGGCACCACATTAAATCCGCCTTCGCCTTGTACAGGCTCAAGCACAATCGCTGCTACGTCATGCGCAGCAATATCTTCTGCGAAAATGTCTTCGATGCTTTGCATTGCATCATCTACGCTAATGCCTTTGGATTCCACCGGGTAACGGGCATGGAAAACACCACCAGGCATCACCCCAAAGTCGCGTTTATAAGGTGCAGTTTTACCGGTCATGGCCATCGTCATAAATGAACGGCCATGAAAACCATTACCAAAAGTCACAATGCCATGACGGCCAGTATGGGCACGGGCAATTTTAACTGCATTTTCGACAGCTTCAGCACCAGTCGAAAAGAATGAGGTTTTTGCAGCACCCTGGATGGGAGCGCGTGCATTGATACGTTCTGCCAGAGCAATGTAACTCTCGTATGGTACAACCTGATAAGCTGTATGGGTAAATTTGGTTAATTGTTCAGTGACCGCAGCAATAATTTTAGGGTGGCGATGGCCAGTATTCAGTACGGCGATCCCGCCCGCAAAGTCGATATATTGATTACCTTCTGCATCCCAGATGGTCGAGTTTTCTGCTTTCTCTGCGTACCATTGACACATGACCCCAACACCACGTGGTGTCGCCTGCTGTTTACGTGCATTCAGTGCTGAGTGTTTACTGTCCATTTTGTATCCTCATTCTTGATTCATACGTTGTAAATTTTGCTATCCGGATCTTGGGATAGAAATTTGCCAAAGACTGGCTGATATGGTTCATTTTGCGCTTTTATACGTATGAGACGAGAGCCACTTTGCAGCAGATGGAAGGAGCCAATTGGTCTATTTAAAACGAGTAAAATAGTCAAAATATAAAATTATTTTATTTATAAACAGTTATTTATATTTTTAATAAAAATTGGCTCCTTTTTAAATAAAGAAGCCAATTTAAAAATCCATTGCAAAAATTTAGGATAGGTCATCATGGATTAAATCCAGTCGGTTTAATCAATTAATCCATGTTGCAAAAACTTCGATTAACCCGGATAGATCCCGCGTTCCTGACGTGCCATTAAAATACGTTCACAAGCCAGAATATAAGCGGCTGTACGCAAAGAACATCCGGCCTGAACTGCTTTTTGCCATACATCCTGTACCGCATTTTTCATGCTGGCATCCATACGCTGGTTAATCTCTTCCTCAGTCCAGAAGTAGCTGGCCAAATCCTGAACCCATTCAAAATAGCTGACCGTCACGCCACCCGCATTGCAGATTACGTCTGGCACCACGGTAATATGACGTTCACTCAGAATTTCATCGGCCTCAGTCAATGTTGGACCATTGGCACCTTCTAGAATCATTTTGGTCTGAATATTTTGCGCGACCTGAGTATTAATCACACCTTCCAGCGCTGCCGGAATAAAGACTTCGGCGGGAATGGTCCAGAAAGCTGATGCAGAAATTTCATCGTTGGTAGAAAATCCCTGAATTTTATGGTGGGTATTTGAGTATTCAAGCAGCTTTTTAATATTAATCCCCTCTTCTTGATACAGGGTGGCAGAATGGTCCTGAACACAGATCACTTTGCTGCCATTTTCCTGGAAAAGCAGCGCAACTTCACTCCCGACATTACCGAAACCCTGTACACAGACCCGGGCATCTTTTAAATCCAGACCGATTTGCTGGGCAACTTCACGTCCGCTAATAAATACGCCGCGACCTGTAGCCTTACTGCGGCCCAAAGACCCCCCTAAATGAACCGGCTTTCCGGTCACTACACCAGTAATCGTAGAACCCGCATTCATGGAAAACGTATCCATCATCCAGGCCATGATTTGCGGATTGGTTCCAACATCCGGCGCCGGAATATCTTTTTGCGGTCCAATAATTAAATTGATTTCTGCCGTATAACGTCGGGTCAAACGTTCCAGTTCGCGCTTGGAAAGCTGGCTCGGATCAACTCGCACACCGCCTTTGGCACCGCCAAAAGGTAAATTTAGAGCAGCACATTTGATCGTCATCCAGGCCGACAGAGCCATCACCTCATCTAAATTGACATCTGGATGAAAACGCACGCCGCCTTTGCCTGGACCGCGAGTTAAATTGTGCTGAACACGATAGCCTTCAAAATGCTGAACCGTACCATCATCCATGATGACCGGAACATCGACAATCAAACTGCGCTTTGGGCGTCGCAGCATGTCCAGTCGTTCACTCAGCTCACCCAGATAAGGCGCTACTTTATCCAGTTGCTTAAGATAATTGTTCCAGGCCGTTGTACCTTGCTCGGTATAGGTCAATCCTTTCATCATCATGTTCATTCTATGATCCTTTTGTTATATGCAGTCGTATGTCCTGGCGGCTGCAACACATCTCTATTCGGCTGTTATGGCAATCATTGCTTGATTCAGGTCTTAGTTCAGCGAGCTCCAAACAAAATCAGTATCTAGATTTTCCGCTTTAGTTTTAATCGGTATCTGTGTATATTGCCTGCCCGCCTGTATGCTCGCATTCAAGCCGCAGGTACATGATCAAAACGCATACAAGACACTTTACAATGACTGCCTGATCAGACTATTTTGCACCTAGCAATACCGCTCTCACGAGAGCCATTTCAAATTTGTAGGAGAGAGCCAATTGCGTAGCTTGCTTGGAGATTATTTACTGCAGCGATTGCAGCAAGATGTCACAGGAACATTACAGATGCGCCTGTTCCGCTGCTTGCGTAACGCGATTATTGATAGCGTATTGGCTCCCAAAACCCGCTTGCCTGCATCACGTGATCTGGCTAAAGAGATTCAGGTATCACGTAATACGGTGTTAAATGCCTATGAACAATTACAGGCACAGGGTTATGTTGATGCCCGTACCGGTCAAGGTACCTGGGTAGTAGAGAAATTACCCGAATCCTTTTTGGTGAAGGCAGAACAGAATTCTCCTACTATTCCGGAAAAAAAAGCGCAGCAAAATTACAATCTGTCGCAACGCGGCTCCTACTTGCTCGGTTATTCCGCAGCTTCGCCTTATCAATGGGGAGCCTTTGTACCGGGTGCACCCGATGTAACCGAATTTCCGCATCATATTTTCAGCAAAATCCAAACGCGTTTGAGCCGTGAACCTCAAGTCAACAACCTGATTTACAGCAATGCCGGTGGCTCCCTGGAACTGCGTCAGGAGCTAGCGGAATATCTGAAAATTGCCCGTTCAGTGCAGTGCGATGCTGATCAGATCATTATTACCGAAGGCACCCATCAGGCAATTGACTTAGTCTCGCGTACTTTAAGCGACATAGGCGATGAAGTCTGGATCGAAGATCCGGCCTATTGGGGCGCGCGTAATATTTTACGAATTAATGGCGTCAATCTACGTTCCTTACCGGTGGATCAGGAAGGGATTATTCCCGATCTGCATCCCAAGAAACCACCTAAACTGATTTTTGTGACGCCGTCGCATCAGTATCCTTTGGGCTCACATTTAAGTTTAGAACGGCGCAAACAGTTAATTGCACTCGCACGCCAGCACAATAGCTGGATTGTTGAAGATGATTATGACAGCGAGTTCAGGTTCTCGGGCCAGCCTTATCCTTCTTTACAAGGTTTGGAGCCGGATTCTCCAGTGATTTATATGGGGACGTTTAGTAAGACCATTTATCCAGCTCTGCGCATTGGTTATTTAGTGGTACCAAAACAGCTCTTTTCTTCGTTGCGAATTGTGGCCTCGGAACTTTATCGTGGTGGTCACTTAATCGATCAGCAAACACTGGCTGAATTTATCCGTGAAGGACATTATGAAGCGCATATCCGACGGATGCGTTTATTGTACGGCAAACGCCATGCTTTTTTAATTGACCTGATTCGCCGACATTTAGGTGAAGATTTTCTGCATGAATACAATACCGCCGCCGGTTTACATCTGATTTTAAAATTGCCGAGCAGCAGTGATGATGTCTTGATTGCATCCAAAGCGCTTGAACTGGGAATCAAGGTCAGAGCCTTATCGCAATACTATACCAAACATTATTCCACCCGGCAGAAAGGATTATTACTGGGTTTTGCCTGTGTGAGTGAACAGGAAATTCTGGTGGCTTTCGGGATATTGTTAAAGTGCTTGCGTGAGCATGGAATTCGCACTTTAACTTAGTAAAAACTCAGGGATCAATACAATTATATTTTTAAAATCAAAAAGCTTTCATTTATTTTTAAAAGGAAAGTAAAACCTGCTTTAGCCTGATATTTTAGGTAGGCTTTATTTTTCTGTAAATATTGCCTGCTTATATTTTTTATCTCTTAAGCCAATTGGCTCCTTTGAATTGCTCAAAAATGGCTCTCGTCACTTTACAACAAAAAAGAGAAATTAACTGCATACATGAACAGCATGTAACCGTACTTTAATCAAAGTGTGATCCTGTCTATAGGGCTACAAGGATTTATTTTATTAAGATTAACTTAATATTGGTCAAGCACTGATGAATTCGGTTACAGTTTCAAAGGATAAGATAGCGTAAGCCAAATAAGGAATTTTATTGCCGCTACGCTATTGATATTAAGGGAAATTATATGGCAGAACATCAACATTTCTCCAGTTCCGAATCATCAAACGGCTTAAAAAACGGACTTAAATCACGCCATCTCACCATGATTTCAATTGCCGGTGTCATTGGTGGAGCACTCTTTGTCGGCTCCGGTAATGTTATCTATTCTGCAGGGCCGGCTGCACTCATTGCCTATACTCTAGGTGGACTATTAGTTTTACTCATCATGCGTATGTTGGGAGAAATGGCAGTACTGAATCCCGACAGCGGTTCATTTTCAACCTATGCAGATCGTGGAATCGGGCGCTGGGCCGGATTTTCTATCGGCTGGTTATACTGGTCTTTCTGGACGTTGCTCATGGGCTGGGAAGCCTTTGTCGCCGGGAAAATCCTAAATAGCTGGTTTCCATTTATCCCGATCTGGGGCTATATGCTTCTGGTCACTGTAGCACTGGTCTGGATTAACCTCCGTGACGTAAAAAATTTTGGTGAATTCGAGTTCTGGTTTGCCCTGATCAAAGTCATTGCCATTGTACTGTTCCTGGTATTTGGCAGCTTGGCTGTGATGCACCTGTGGCCTTGGGGCGATGCCTCTATGCTCGGTGGTACAACTCATCTAACCGCTCAAGGCTTTATGCCCAATGGCTTTTCATCGGTGATCACTGCCTTACTGGGTGTAATGTTTGCTTATATGGGAGCAGAGATTGTCACCGTAGCAGCAGCTGAAACCAAAGATCCAGCCAAGGAAATTCGTAAGGCCGCTAATTCAATTGTATGGCGTATCATTTTATTCTATGTCGGTTCAATGTTGATTACGGTTTGCCTGATTCCACACAATAATCCTTTATTGAAAGATCCGACCTGGGGTACGTATAGTGTGGCCCTTACCGCACTCGGTATTCCGGAAGCGCGCCATATTGTTAATTTTGTCGTGCTCACCTCGGTATGTAGCTGCTTTAACTCCGCACTTTATACCTGTTCACGCATGGTCTATTCCCTCTCGAAACGTGGAGATGCACCAAAGAGTTTCGGTTTAACCAACCGCAATAACAGCCCATGGGTAGGTGTCATCTTTTCAAGCCTGTTTTCTTTCGTGGCGATTTATCTGACTGCCACCGAAAGTATGAATATTTATGATGTCTTGATGTTAGCGACGGGTACCGTATCTTTATATGTCTATCTTGCTATTGCCATTTCTCAGCTTAAGTTACGTAAAAAACTGGAAGCTGAAGGACAAAATATTCCATTCAAGATGTGGTTATTCCCATGGCTCACTTATCTGGTCATTATCTTTATTGTCGGCGCTTTAATTACCATGATTATTGAAGGAACCTATTTTAAAGAAGTGGTTTATACCAGTGTGCTTGCATTATTTATTGTGGGCTTAGGCATCTGTGCACAAAAGTTTAACTGGGGTAAAGCCTCAGCCAAAAAGGAAAAGGCAGCACAGGCCAGAATTAATTTAAGTGATAATCTTTAATTTATTTCTATAGAAATTTTTTAAACACATCAGAATGAATAAATAAATGGAGAGTTAAAAAACTCTCCATTTATTTTATATACAAGCCCAGTAAAAAAGGCCTATGTATGTCTAGATTTTAAATCTCCGTTGATACCTCACCTTTCCTAATCAAATTTCACCTTTCAAGACCACCTCAGCTATCAAAGTGTAGCCAGAAGCTGTTTCATCAGCTTTTTCTGTTCTGGTTGCTCAACCTGATCCGTTTCAACGAATAATTGATAAATCTCGAATACATTCTGTTATGAAATGTTGAGTCCAGCCTCATTTTGCCTAAAAGCTTCTAATATATTTTTTCTTATATGGCCACAATCATTGGAATTGGAAAAGATATGAATCATTATCCTGAAACCCCAGCTTCAACTGAAACACAAGACCATCAACCGGGTGTGCAAACCAAAATGGACCCTGCACCGGAAATTATTAAACCGCATTATAAAGGCAGTGAAAAATTAAAAGGCAAAGTTGCCTTGATTACTGGTGGTGATAGCGGAATTGGCCGTTCTGTATCGGTCTTATTTGCTCGCGAAGGTGCCGATATTGCCATTTGCTATTTGGATGAAGATCAGGATGCACGGGACACCAAAAAAATGGTGGAAGATGAAGGCCGCCGTTGTCTGCTGATTCAATGTGATTTACAAGATCAAGATGAAATCAAGAAAATGGTGGAAAAGACCCTTCAGGAATTTAAAACGATTAATATTCTGGTCAATAATGCCGGGGTTCAATACCCGCAAGAAAGTATTACCGATATCTCGCCCGAGCAATTACTTAAAACATTTAATGTGAATATTCTATCGATGTTCCACCTGACTCAGGCGGTGATTCCGCATATGCAAGAAGGTGATAGCATTATCAATACGACGAGTATTACCAGTTATCATGGTCATGACCAGCTGATTGACTATGCGAGTACGAAAGGTGCCATCACCACATTTACCCGAAGCCTTTCCACCAATTTATTGAAAAATAAAACCGGCATTCGTGTCAATGGGGTCGCGCCAGGTCCCATCTGGACACCATTGATTCCGAGCAGCTTTGATGAAGAACAGCTCAAAGATTTTGGTAAAAGCACCCCAATGGGTCGTATGGGCCAGCCGAGTGAAGTAGCACCGGCGTATTTATTCCTGGCCAGTGAAGAAGCCAGCTATATTTCAGGTCAGGTGATTCATGTGAATGGCGGCAGTATTATTAACGGCTAATTTGGCACAGAAGATAGCGGTTCTAGCTGACCGTTATCTTCATCTATTTAATCTTTAGATTTTCATATTTTAAAAAATTAGGTTTTTATAAAATGATTCCAACAAATACTTACCCTTGTAAAAATAAGCTCTTGTTATAGTAATTTCAGCCAAACCTGATGAGGATATTAAGATGCCTAGAGGTGACAAATCAGCTTATACCGATAAGCAGAAACGGCAGGCCAAACATATTGAAGAAAGCGAAAAAGCGCGTGGGCTTTCTGAAGAAGAAGCCGAACGTATCGCTTGGTCGACGGTCAATAAACAAGACGGTGGCGGCAAGAAAAAGAAAACGTCCCCCTAAATAGAATTCATGTCGATGAAAGTATGGGACAGATACAAAGACCCTCTATAATTAAATTATAGAGGGTCTTTTACCATCAGCTTTAAGTAATATTTTCGATACGCTGCTGAGTCCATGCTGGCCAGATCTTTTGCAAGGTCTTTTCAAATTTTGCATTCTCAGTTCGCCATTGTGGATTTTTGTCCTTATCAATAATCAGCGCACGAACCCCTTCAATAAAATCGCCCTGCTCTAACCAGACATCCTGCAAGTCCCGTTCTAGCTGCATACATTTTTCCAGCGACAAATTCTGTCCGGCTTGCTGTAACTTCAGGCTGGTCTGTTTTGCCATCACCGGACGCTGCTGCAAAATGGTCAGCATTTTATTGGCCCATTCCTGATTAGTTGCACTACTTGCATGAGCAAGGCTCTGTTCAATCTCCTCCAGGTGTTGATAGCCAAAATGCTGATTAATCAGATCTGCACGTTTTTGCAGCTCGCTTTCTACCGGATGCGTAATATAGGAACTAATGATCTTTTGAATCTCAATCGGGTTTAATACCGGTGCTGCAATCAATGCTGCTTCTAATTCAGCAAAACGCTCACTCGGCACATGATAATCCACCAGATCCAGATACAGCGCATCACTGCTACTGATTTGCTCACCAGTCAATGCCATATAGACACCGACGTCATCCAGTCGGGACAGAAAATGGGTAGCACCGACATCGGGGAAAAAACCAATCGCAGTTTCTGGCATGGCAAAACGTGATTTTTCACTCGTAACTTTGATATGACAGGCTTGAGCCAATCCAAAGCCTCCGCCCAGTACATAGCCATCCATCATCACGATCACGGCCTTTGGAAAATTACGCAAGGTGCTCAGCATCTTATATTCAGTGGCAAAAAAATCCTGATATTGGGTATTGCCGGCCTGATAGCTGTCATACAGATAGCGGATATCTCCTCCGGCACAGAACGCCTTGGGACTGTTGGAATTGATCAGAACCGCTTGTACCTGTGGTTCATGCAGCCACTGATCGAG
This sequence comes from Acinetobacter sp. RRD8, assembly GCF_031844225.1. GTDB lineage: Bacteria > Pseudomonadota > Gammaproteobacteria > Pseudomonadales > Moraxellaceae > Acinetobacter. The sequence goes on along the minus strand of NZ_JAUZUU010000009.1, from coordinate 40,837 downwards.
TTGCGCCTGAATGCCCTGAATCATCGCCAGGGTTAAGGCATTTAAATGGCTGGTGCGGTCCAGGCTGATAATGCCCAGCCCCCCTGCGACCCGAATCGCTAAATTATTTTCATCACTCATTCTTTTTGTTCCTATTATGAATTTCTTATTGATGGGTAAATTTGGCTGGGCGTTTTTCCACAAAGGCCTGCATGCCTTCCTTTTGATCGGAACCTGCAAAAATGGAATGGAATACCCGGCGTTCAAAGCGCAGGCCTTCAGCCAGGCTCACTTCAAAGGCCCGATTAATTGATTCTTTAATCATCATCACGGCAGTAAGCGACTTTTCAGCAATTTTCTCGGCAGCTTGCAGGGTTTGTTCCAGCAATTCTTCCTTGGCAAAAACCCGAGCGACCAAACCACTTTGTTCCGCTTCCTGCGCCCCCATCTGCCGTGCAGTCAGGCACATTTCCATGGCTTTGGCCTTACCAATCGCCAAGGTTAAACGCTGGGTCCCGCCAATGCCGGGCAACACGCCTAAGGTAACTTCAGGCAAACCAAATTTTGCATTATCAGCGCAGTAAATAAAGTCGCACATCAATGCCAGCTCGCAACCACCACCCAAGGCATAGCCGCTCACTGCGGCAATTAAAGGTTTACGGCGCTGCGCAATCCGGTCGGCCAGACTAAAAAAATCGTCCAGATAAATTTGCGGAAAATTCAGATCTGCCATTTCTTTAATATCGGCACCAGCAGCAAAAGCTTTTTCCGAACCGGTAATCACGATACAACCAATTTCGGGGTCTTTTTCCAGCTGATCAAGAGCCTGATTGACCTCGACAATCAGCTGGTTATTCAGTGCATTTAACGCCTGAGGACGGTTTAAGGTAATCAGTCCAACACCGTTACATTGTTCGAGTAAAATGGTTTGCCATTGCATGATAAAAATCCTTTTTAATTCCTTATAAACTGCGTGCAATCACCAGACGCTGAATATCGCTGGTGCCTTCATAGATCTGACAAATCCGCGCATCCCGATAGATGCGTTCAATCGGAAAATCTTTCAGATAGCCATAGCCACCAAAAATTTGTAGCGCCTTGGAACACACGCGTTCGGCCATTTCCGAAGCAAATAGTTTGGCCATGGAGGCTTCAGTCAAACAGCTTTCGCCAGCTTCCTTTTTACGTGCAGCAAAATGAACCAGTTGGCGTGCTGCTTCAATTTCAGTCGCCATACTGGCCAGCCTGAACGAAATCGCCTGCTGTTCAAAAATCGGTTTGCCAAAAGCCACGCGATCATGCGCATAGGCCGTTGCTTCTTCTAAAGCGGCACGCGCCAAACCAACGGCTTGTGCTGCAATACCGATCCGCCCGCCTTCCAGATTGGCCAAGGCAATTTTTAAACCTTCGCCTTCGGCACCGAGTCTTAAACTTTCATGAATGCGGACATCGGTTAAGGCAATCTGACAGGTATCCGAAGCATGCAGGCCGAGTTTTTCTTCCACCCGAATCACTTCATAGCCAGGTGTGTCGCGCGGCACTAAAAATGCACTCATGCCTTTTTTGCCCGCGCCTGGATCAGTCACTGCAAACACAATAATCATCCCGGCATTGTGCCCTGAGGTAATAAACTGTTTGGCGCCATTCAGAATGTAATGATCGCCATCCTTGACCGCCCGGGTTTTAATCGCGGCAGCATCCGATCCGGTATGTGGTTCGGTTAAGGCAAAGGCACCAATCATTTCACCTTGGGCCAAAGGCTTTAGAAATTGCTGCTTTTGCTGTTCCGTGCCGAACTTGAAAATCGGCACACAACCCACCGAGTTATGTACGCTCATAATCGCGGATGTTGCACCATCGGCCGCAGCGACTTCTTCCAAGGCCAGAACATAAGCCAGCGTACCTGTGCCCGAGCCGCCCCATTCTTCCGGAATCAGCATGCCTAAAAAACCCAGCTCTCCCATTTGGGCCAAGGCATCTTTGGGAAAGATGCCTTTTTGATCCCACTCGCTGGCAAAGGGTTTAATCTGTTCCTGGGCGAAGCTTTTGGCCATATCCTGAATCAGGTGTTGTTCTTCCGTTAATTGCATCGATGCTTCCTTCAATCTCTTTATTTAATCTTCTTATTCAATCTGTTGGCTTTATGAGCTTATGCAGTTTTGGATTGCTGCTTGTTGATTTCCTGATTGCGCAGTAAAAAGCGTTGAATTTTACCGCTTGGGGTTTTCGGCAATTCGGTCACAAATTCAATCAGACGCGGATAGGCATGCGCAGATAAACGCTTTTTCACAAATTGACCCAGCTCTTCCTGCAGCTCGGCAGTTGCAGGAGAATGACCAGCCAGAATCACAAAGGCTTTAATGATTTCGGTCCGCTCGGGATCCGGTACGCCAATCACCGCCGCTTCAATCACGGCATCGTGTTCCAGCAAGGCACTTTCCACATCAAACGGCCCCACCCGATAGCCCGAGGTAGTAATGACATCATCACTACGTCCCACAAAACTCATACTGCCATCGGCATGAATTTCCGCGGTATCTCCGGTTAAATAGTAGTGGCCGACAAAGGGAGATTTACGGCTTTCTTCATAGCCAGAGAACCACATCATCGGAGATTGGCTGATATCAACCGCTAAGATTCCCGGGACGTCAGCTGCTAATTCATGCCCCTGTTCATCGACAACGGCAATTCGGTAACCCGGGCTGGCAAAGCCTGCCGAACCTGAACGGACCGGATGTTCCAAAGCATGATGATTACACACCACCATCCCGACTTCGGTCTGGCCATAATGGTCATAAATCGGCACATCTAGCACCTCTTTAAACCAGCGGATCACTTCCGGATTTAACGGTTCTCCCGCACTGCTGACAACACGTAACTTACCGCGTAGTTTTGCCATTTGAGCAGGATCGGCCGCCATCATCATGCGATAAGCAGTCGGTGCACCAGCCAGATTGGTAATGCCATATTCCTTGACAATTTCGCAGACACTTTCCGCACTGAAAGTGCCTTCATAAAACAGGGTCGAGTGTCCAAGCATTAAGGGACCGGTAATACCGTAGTACAAACCGTAGGCCCAGCCGGGATCCGCAATATTCCAGAAAGCATCTTCAGGAGTTAGACCAATCGCATTTTGCATATAGCTTGCAAAAGCAATCAGCGCTTTTAAAGGGACTTTAAGAGGTTTCGCTGGTCCAGTAGTACCGGAGGTAAACATCAATAAAAATGGATCATCGACATTCAGGATTTCCAGCTCACAAGCTTCAGCCTGACGGTTTAATACCGTCCAGAAGCTGAGGTCGTGCGGATAGCGCTCTTCCTCAGTTTCGGCATGTACCGTCACAATCGGTGGACAGTTGCTGATCTCGGATAATTTGTCCCGATTCGCCAGATCAGTCACCACCAGCTTGCTTTGCGCCAGCTGAATACGATGCTCGATGGCTTTGGGACCAAAGGCCGTAAATAAGGGTTGATAGACAGCACCAATCCGCCAGGTTGCCAAAATAGTAATGATCAACTCGGGAGTACGTGGTAATAATCCGGAAACGCGGTCGCCTTTACCAATGCCTTGAGACTTTAAAAAGTTGGCAAACTGGCTGGAATATTTTTTGAGTTCGGCAAAACTATATTGTTCTTTTCTGCCATCTTTACCATGCCAGTATAAGGCAATGGCATCGGAATCGGCATGACGGTCACAGCATTCATAACAGGCATTTACTGCCTGCATGGAACCGGAGAGATACTGGCTTGCAACCGTATTTAAATCAAAGTCTTGAACCGTTGTTTGATAATCTAACATGTTAAACCTCAGCCTGAATTTATCGTTATTACTGACAAGGTGTAATTATTGAAGCGAATCCTTGCTCCATCTGAATCTTTTAAGTTTTAAGCATTTGGCGTGGTGTATTGATGCATGATGCTGGAGAAGTCCAGATGGGCATCTCCTTCCTGACAGAGCTGTTGATAGAGTTTTTGTACCATGCTGCCGAGTACAACCGGCTGATCCACCTGTTGCGCTGCATCGACCGCCAAACCTAAATCTTTGAGCATCAATTGTGCGGCAAAACCGTCGGTATAACCCCGCGATGACGGTGCATTGGCACAAATATCGGGCCATGGATTATAAATTTCAGAACTCCAGCAACGTCCAGTGGAGCTGTTGATTACCCCAGCCAGCGCCTGCGGATCAATACCCAGTTTGGCTCCGAGTGCCATCCCTTCTGCTACCGCAGTCATGGAAATGCCCAGAATCAGGTTATTACAGATTTTTGCTACCTGTCCTGTTCCCACCGCACCACAATGCACCAGATTTTTACCCATACAGCCGAGAACTGGTTTGACCGCCTCAAAGGTGGCATCATCTGCACCGACCATAAAGGTTAAAGTGCCATCTTTGGCACCTAAAGTACCGCCGGATACCGGTGCATCACAGACGCGAATCTGCTTGGCCTGCGCTGCTGCGGCAACCTCCTGAATGGTTTGCGGGTCAATGGTGCTGCTGTCGATACATAAGCTGCCCGCTTGAAGCACCTCCAGAATACCGTGTTCACCTAAATAGACTTCACGCACATGCTTGGCGGCGGGCAACATGCTGACCACGATCTCCGCCTGCTTCGCGACAGCTTGTGGACTGTCGCAGACGATACCGCCCCCTTCTGCAAAATGCTGTAAAGCCACTGCACTTAAATCATAACCAAAAACCTGATGACCGGACTTGAGCAAGTTTTGCGCCATGGAGCCGCCCATATTGCCTAAACCAATAAATGCAATCTTCATGCTGATGCTCCTTAACGCAGACTGATCGTGGTATTAACACCTGTGGTTTCCTGGTCATCTTCAAACCAGCGGCTGGTAATGGTTTTGGTCTGGGTATAGAACTGCACCGCCTGTTTGCCATAAGGACCTAGATCACCCAGTTTTGAACCGCGTGAACCGGTAAAACTGAAGAAAGGCACAGGGACAGGAATTGGAATGTTGATGCCCACCTGACCGATATCAATCTGGTTCTGGAAGGTACGTGCCGTATTGCCATTCTGGGTGAACAGTCCCACGCCATTACCAAAGGGATTGGCATTAATCAGCTCAATGGCCTGCTCTAAAGTATCGACATGCATGATCGCCAGTACCGGGCCAAACACTTCTTCTTTATAAATGCGCATATCGGTCGTAACCTGATTAAAAATCGTTGGCCCGACAAAATTGCCTTTTTCATAGCCTGGAACCTGTACATCACGACCATCCAGCAGCAGTTCAGCGCCTTGTTCAACGCCACTGTTAATTAAATCGATCACACGTGCTTTGGCACGGGTTGAAATCACCGGTCCCACATCGGTATTCGGTTCATGTCCGGCATTCACCTTTAAGGTTTTGGTTTTATTGACCAGTTCATCGACCCAGTGCTTGGTCTCACCGACCATCACCGCCACCGAAAGTGCCATACAACGCTGACCTGCTGCACCAAAAGCTGCACCGACCAACGCATTTAAGGTCTGTTCTTTATTCGCATCTGGCATTACCACGACATGGTTTTTAGCGCCCATCATAGACTGCACACGCTTGCCGTGCTGGCCTGCCAGGTTATAGACATGCGTACCGACCGCGGTTGAACCAACAAAAGAAATCGCTTTAATGTCGCGATGGGTACACAGTAAATCGACCACTTCTTTGCCGCCATGTACTACATTCAGTACGCCAGCCGGTACACCGGCTTGAATCGCTAACTCAACCAGCATCATGGTCGATAGCGGATCCTGTTCTGAGGGTTTTAATACAAAGGTATTGCCGCAGACAATCGCCATCGGGAACATCCACAGTGGAATCATCGCCGGAAAGTTAAACGGGGTAATTCCTGCACAGACACCCAATGGTTGCTGCAAGGTATAGGTATCGACACCGCGTGCCACACCTTCAATATACTCACCCATTTGTAGTGAACCGATCGAACAGGCATGCTCCACCACTTCCAGACCGCGCTGAATATCACCTTCGGCATCGGCCAGAGTTTTCCCCTGTTCTGCTGTTAAGACCTGGGCAATACTTTTTAAATTCGTACGAATCAGATCCTGCAGCTTCAGCATGATGCGCATGCGTGCCTGGATCGGGGTTTGGCGCCAGCTAGTAAAGGCATTTTGCGCAGCCGCAATCGCAGCATTGACTTCTTCTGTAGTAGCAAATGGCACCTGCCCCAAGACTTCCTGAGTGGCAGGATTAACAATATCTTGCCAATGGCTGGTTTTTGATTCGACAAATTCACCATTAATGAGAAGTTTTGCGGTGGTGAATCCGGTACTTTGCTGTGGATGAGAAATGGCGTTCATGGTCGCTCCGTGCTGGTTTGTTATTGTCGTTGTATCTGCCTTTACTGGCTTTTATTTAACGTATAATTTTTACGCTGTTTCAGCAGACTAACAAAGAACACTTTGACCACCAATAGAAAATGATGCACGATGATTGTGCAAATTTGCACAGGGATTTAACAGGATGTTAAATAGAAGATGAAAGTGGATTGGGATCATTTACGTTTCTTTTTAGTTTTGGCACGTGCTAAAACGCTTACCAATGCAGCACGCTTGATTGGGGTTGAACACAGTACCGTGGCACGGCGGATTCAGGCCCTGGAAAATACCCTCGGTACTCAACTGTTTAAGCGCGAAGCCACCGGTTATGAACTGACCTCGGAAGGTCTGGCACTGGTACCGCGTGTGGAACAGATGGAGCAGTCCTTTATCCAGATTGACAAGCGCCACGACCCTTTGCAAGGTCGGGTCCGGATTGGTGCGCCAGAAGGTTTTGGTACGGCATTTTTAGCCCGTCTTTTGGCAGAATTTTCCCAGCATTATCCTTTGCTGACCATTGACCTGATTCCGGTACCGAAAGCGATCAAACTTTCACATCGAGAAGCCGATATTGTGATCGCGATTGACCGGCCCAAATCTGGCCCCTATATCATTACTCGTTTGTCTAACTACTGCCTGAAACTGTATGGCAGCCAGCATTATTTACAGCAAAATCCGGAAATTAAAAAACTGGAAGACCTCAAACAGCACCGTTTTGTCGATTATATTGATGATCTCGTCTATAGCACTGCACTGTATTCGCTGGAGCGTCTTCCCTTGCAGGTCAGTGCCTGTTTTCGCAGTAATAGTATTCTGGCGCAGGAAATTGCGGTTCGTGCAGGTGCTGGACTGGCCATTTTGCCGAAATTTCTGGTCAATGATAAAAGCGAACTCAAAGAGGTTTTGGGCGATCAGGTCAGTTTTACCCATACTTTCTGGATGCTGACGCTGGTCGATCTGCAACATGAACCAAAAATTAAACTGGTCTGGGATTTCTTGCGTAAACAAGCCGATCTTCAGCAAGACCTGTTAATGGGCAGATGAATATTGAACACACTGTTCACTTTGCAAGGCTACGTACTTTAGTTAAATCAACTGAAACAACAACGTATCGATACAGCAAATGAACGTATCACAACATTCCTGACGCTCATGACTTGTTAAATTAACAGTCGATCATTCGCGATGTTTTTTAATGAGCTACAGGAAAATAATATGAAAATCTTGATGGTACTGACTTCACATGACCAGCTGGGCGATACTGGCAAAAAAACTGGCTTCTGGTTGGAAGAGCTAGCTGCGCCTTATTACACCTTTGTCGATGCAGGCGCAGAGGTAGTTTTGGCTTCTCCTGCAGGTGGTCAGCCACCATTAGATCCAAAAAGTAATGAGCCGGATGCGCAAACCGAAACCACCAAACGCTTTGAAGCAGATGAGGTGGCCATGCAGGCTCTTGCCAATACACATAAACTGAGTGAAGTTCTCAATCAGGATTTTGATGCCGTGTTCTATCCAGGTGGTCATGGACCACTATGGGATCTGGCCAAAGACCAGAATTCCATTTCTTTAATTGAGCAAACCTTGCAGGCAGATAAACCTGTTGCGCTGGTCTGTCATGCTCCGGGTGTCCTGCGTGATGTGAAAGATGCCGAAGGCCATTCTATTGTAGAGGGCAAGACAGTCACCGGTTTTACTAATACCGAAGAAAACGGCGTAGGCCTAACCGATATTGTGCCATTTTTAGTGGAAGACATGCTGAAAGAAAAAGGTGGGAAATATTCCAAAACTGAGGACTGGCAGGTATACGTGCAACAAGATGGTCTGCTCATTACTGGACAAAACCCCGCCTCTTCTGCTGCAACGGCTGAAGCTTTATTAAAATTATTAAAGTAGAAGTTAATCTAAAATTCGTATTAACCTTTTAGATCGCTTCTTTTTGAATAAGAAAAACCCTGAATGATGCAAGATTATTCAGGGTTTAATTTATCTATTTATTCCCAGATTTAGTTCGCTTCAACTGCCGTTGAGGCAATATGCTGAGCCAGTAATTCTCTGAGTTTAAACTTCTGGATTTTTCCCGATGGGGTCATCGGAATATCCTCCCAGATTTCCAGGCGTTCCGGAAGATACTGCATAGCCAGATTATGAGTTTTCAGGAAATCTACCAGCTCATTAAAACTTAACGGCTTTGTCTGATCTTTCAGCTTGATGATTGCACAAGAACGCTCGCCCATTCGCTCATCTGCATAAGCCACTAAAGCTACTGTGGCGATATTCGGATGCTTATAAAGTAGTGATTCAATTTCCGCGACCGGAATATTTTCTCCACCACGAATAATCACATCCTTCTTACGTCCGCAAATCCGAATATAGCCATGCTCGTCCTGATAGGCAATATCCCCAGTATCAAACCAGCCTTCGGCATCCGTATCATTCAAATGTGGACGTTTTAAATAACCGCCAAAATTTGAACAGGTGCGGATCATCAAACGCCCGGATTCATTCACGGCTTTGGTCTGACCTTTTTTATTCACGATCTTGATTTCAACACCAGGTAAAGCGATGCCATCCGTATTGAAAGAGTGTTCATCCTCATCTTCAGGTCGGGTCAGCGTCACTGCACCACATTCGGTCATACCCCAAGCGGATATGACTTTAACGCCCAGAATTTCCCGGGCTTTTTGTACCAATGGCCCCGGAATGGGTGCACCAGCACACAGGAAAATTTTTAGTGAATCAACCTTGTCATGCTGTTCCGCCACGGTATTGGACAGGTCATTCAGGAATGGGGTCGAGGCCATGGTGAAATTCACCTGATGCTGATGAATTAGATCCACTGCTTTGGCTACATCCCAGCTTGGAAACATGGGACAACTTGCAAGCTGATTTCTTTGATTTTTATGGTCAGGCCTTAAATAAGCTGGCTTTTGATGATGTGGTTACCCTAATTCATCTGCTCAATAAAGTAAATGATGGTTTAAAAAGTATTCATCTGCATAAAGAAACGGATCAGGAATAAACAAATAGAAATATAGCTTTAATTGAAGAATATAAAAAAGAGCCTGAATTCAGGCTCTTTTTTATAAATTGAAATTATGCCTTTTGTGGATCGTATTGACGGTCTTTAATGAATATCCCGGACACTGCACCACACAAGAAATAGGCACCGCCCATAATCAGGAAGCCCAAGCCAATTGAACCACCACTGGCTGCTGCGCCAATAATCGCAGGCGCAAACATGGCCCCAATACGCCCTGCATTATAGGCACCACCGACTGCTGTACCGCGGATTGACGTCGCAAAGCTTTCAGTCATATATGTGGCATTAATCGCATACGGAATACCATAGAGAAAGCCGAAGAAAATCAGCAGATAGGCAATATTATCGGGGGTGTTGAACAGCACAATCACGGGCAGGAAAATCGCCGTTCCAATTGCTCCAAACGAAAAGACAGCGCGTCTACCCAGACGGTCTGCAGCAAAGCCCGCCAGAATTTTTCCGAAAATCATGGCTACATAGGTACCAATCATATAGCCTGCCATGGATTTAAAATTCATGTGCAATTCAGATTCCAGATATGCCGGCATCCAGTTGTTTACGCCATAGTAGCCAAATTGCAGAAAACCGGCCGTAAAGATCCACAAAATAAACATTCTGCGATTCGCAGGATCCGCGAAAATCTCTTTGACTGTGCTTTTTTTGGCGGGTTGCTGTGCTGTGATTTCAGCTGGAGCATATAGACGCTGCAAACGTGCACGCTGCCAGGATTCTGGCTCAGGAACCAGTTTCTGGATAAAAATCGCCATAACCGAGGGAATAATGGCAATAAAAAACAGGGTTCGCCAGCCATATTCTGGAATGATCCAGCCTGCCAGTACAGTGGCCACAATATAACCGACGGTCCATCCTGCCTGTAAGGTACCTAAAACCGTGGTGCGATATTCAGTTGGAACATATTCAGCCATGAGCGTATTGGCTGCAATATATAAAGAGCCTATGCCAAAGGCAGAAAGAAAGCGTAAAACAGCAAATTGTTCAAAGTTCTGTGCAAAGCCTAAGGCTGCGGTCAATATGGAAAATACCAGAATCGAAATGACTACGGTACGTACACGGCCCAGACGGTCACAGGCCCAGCCACCCATAAAGCCACCAATCGCCATACCTGCTAAGGTAAAACTGCCTAGTGTACCGGCCTGAAGATTACTGAGACCAAACTCTGCTTTCAGGCTATTTAAACTGAAAGACAACAGCAACATGTCCGCGCCATCTACCAGTAAAGCCAGAAAGGCGAAAATAAAAGCAATTTGCTGCGTTCGTTTGGTCGTAGGTTTAATCTTTTCTAATTCTCTCGCTAAATCCGTCATATTTAAATCTCTGTTTTCCTATCCTTAGGTTTTCATGATCTTTTATATTTAAAGCTATTCCGCTAATGAATATGCTTTAAGGCTAATCCGTTTTTAATTCACTTGATTGACTCCTTTTTTAATCCTGTCTGGGAGATCGCTTTTTCCTTTTTATCAGTGACCTCTTGTTCTTCGTTCATACTTATATTTGCATCAGGCTAAAGAAAATAAGATGAATATTCATCATTTTAGATGTTTTATTTTGTTATACGAAATTTATTATCATAAAGTTGATTGTTCTTTCATTTTCATATAGCTTTAAAAAGAGGGATAAGAACGATATGTCATTTGAATATGATCGAACAGGGAGCGTAATAATGGGTGCCTTAACAGGATTTCGTGTACTGGATTTAAGCCGGATTTTGGCTGGGCCCTGGTGTAGCCAGATTCTGGCTGATCTGGGTGCAGAAGTGATCAAGATTGAAAAACCGGATCATGGGGATGATACCCGTATCTGGGGACCACCTTGGCTTAAAAACAATCAGCAGCAAGATACCCATGAATCGGCTTATTACCTGTCAGCCAACCGTGGCAAGCATTCGGTTGCAATCGATTTATCTACACCTGAAGGTCAAAGTATTATCAAAAAGCTTGCTGAACAAAGCGATGTAGTCATTGAAAACTATAAAGCCGGTTCGTTGAAACGATATGGGCTGGATTATGAAAGTCTGAGTCAGCTAAATCCGCGACTGGTATATTGTTCTATTACCGGTTTTGGCCAGAACGGTCCGCGTGCGCAAGAGCCGGGCTATGATTTTATCGTTCAGGGAATGGGCGGCATGATGAGTGTCACTGGCGAACGTGACGATCTGCCCGGTGGTGGCCCGCAAAAAGCAGGTCTGGCCTTTGCCGATTTGACCACCGGCTTATATGCCGCAATTGCCATTCAGGCGGCTTTGTTGTCCCGTGAGAAAACCAGTGAAGGTCAGTATATTGATATGGCGCTGTTAGATACCCAAGTTGCTTCCCTCTCTGTTCTGGCCATGAATTATCTCACCTCAGGCAAAGTACCCGGTCGCTTCGGAAATGCGCATGCCAATATTGTGCCCTATCAGGTGTTTAAAGCCCAGGAAGGTGAATTTATTATTGCCTGTGGTAACGATCTGCAATTTCAAGCTTTGTGTCAGGCCGTTGGTCTGGCTAAGGTGGCAGAAGATCCTCGCTTCTTAAAAAATTCTGGACGTGTTACACATCGTGAAGAATTGACCACAGTTCTACAGGCTCATTTCTATACTAGACCGGCAAAAACCTGGGTGGATTTAATCCATGCGGTTAAAGTGCCGGTAGGAATGATCAATGACCTGAAACAGACTTTGCAAGAAGAACAGGTATTGGCACGCGATATGGTGATTCAGATGCCGCATACTTTACGTGAAGATTACACCTCAATCGGTTCACCGATCAAACTCTCCAAGACACCGGTAGAATATAAAAAGGCACCCCCTTGTCTGGGTGAAGATACCGATGCCATTTTGAGTCAATATTTAAGTTCTGCTGAAATAGAAGAACTGAAAAGCAAAAAAGTCATCCAGCAGCGATAAGCCTGCAAGCAATAAAAAAGGAATCTTTCGATTCCTTTTTTATTTTAAATCTAATGGACTAGATCATTCCTTAACAGGCTTTGGCGCTCGGCTGAACAGTACGAGGCAGCTCGCGACGCAGAATTTTTCCTACTGCAGACTTTGGTAATCCAGCCACAAACTCAATGTATTTGGGCAATTTATAACTGGTCAGTTGCTGCTTCAGATAAGTCATGACTTCATCTTGGGTCAGAGTTTCATCCTGTTTCACAATAAATGCCTTGGGTACCTGTCCAGACTTTTCATCATCAATACCAATCACTGCACATTCCAGTATTTTAGGATGTTTGGACAGCACGCCTTCCAGCTCATTGGGATAAACATTAAATCCGGAGACCAGAATCATGTCTTTTTTGCGGTCCAGAATGGTGATATAGCCTTGTTCGTCCATACAACCGATATCACCTGTCAGGAAGAATCCATCTTTGGTAAATACCTGTGCTGTTGCTTCGGGTTGCTGCCAGTATCCTTTCATTACCTGTGGACCACGTATGGCTATTTCTCCAGCCTGATTAAGCTCTACAGGTTTTCCTTCATCATTCAGAATCAGAATTTCAGTCCCTGCCAATGGCAAGCCAATCGTGCCACTAAATCGCCGGCTTAAAGGCGGGTTAAAAGTTGCAGTTGGTGAGGTTTCAGAAAGTCCGTAGCCTTCATAAATCTGGCAGCCTGTGACCTCATACCATAAATTTGCCGTATTTTTTAAAATCGATGCTCCCCCGCCAGTTGTAGTTTTCAGGTTTGAATGATCCAGCTCACGAAAACGTGGATGATGTCCCAGTGCATTAAACATGGTATTCACCCCGGGGAAAACAGTGGGTGGATGTTTCTGGTATTGATCCACCAAAGCATCCAGATCTCTCGGATTTTGGATCAGGACATTAGCGAAACCTCGGCTCAGACCATAACTAAACAGGCAGATAGTAAATCCATAAATGTGATACAGCGGCAAAGCACAGAATACATATTCATTTTCAGCGGCATAGCGGTCAGCAAAATGGCTGATAAATACGGTACTGTTCTGGGCGATATTAAATAAAATATTGCGATGGCTTAGTTCTGCGCCTTTAGAAACACCTGTGGTTCCTCCCGTGTATTGCAGAATGACCGTATCTTCCTGATGCTGTACAGGCGGTTCAAAATCAATAATCTTTACCTGATTTATTGCCTGTCTAAAGTCAGAAAACTGTTTATCTGGATATTGTGCTGCCTGACTATAAATAGCACTTGGCTGCTCTTGAATAAAATCCAGCTGATGCGTCGAAATGACATATTTGAGTTCAGGACATTCATCTAGTGCTGTTGATTGCTCCAAAGTCTGTCCCAGGATAATCAAGGCTTCTGCACCTGAATCCTGTAGCTGATGATAGAGCTCGCGCTGGGTATACATGGGATTGACATTGACCAGTACATAACCGGCCCGAATAATGGCAAAAGTAGCAATTGGATATTGAATAATATTCGGTAACATTACCGCAATACGGCTGCCAGCAGTCAGCCCAAGACTCTGTAAATAGCTTGCCAGTTTCTGACTAGACATATCGACATCTTGATAGCTGAATTTGCGATCCAGATAGATAAATGCGGTTTTATCCTGAAATTTCACCAAATTCTCAGCAATTGTCGTGCTCAGGGTTTTCTCAGGATCTGGCCGGGTAAACTCCGGATTGATATTCCACTTTTTATATTCTTCCATCCATGGCTGACTGCTCATGACTATACTCCTGTCCTGGATTTACATTTATTTTGTATTATTTAAACCATAAGATTTTGATTCTAATCAAATATTTTTAAACCACTTTCTGCTGTCTCGATTCAACATACTGATAGTGATAACCGCTACGAATAAAATGCTGATTTTTATCCCTAAATGAATGAGCATAATCCGGCCAGACCAAAGTCAGCTGGCGACTGACCGGGTCCAGATACCAGCTTTTACAGCTTTCCGATAACCAGACACTACCTTGCGAAAGCTGCTGTAGATCCTGCATATAGCTATTTTCAGCCTCTTGATCTGCTTCAAAGACCTGAATCTGTTCCTGCTCAAAAAACTGCAAGGCATCCAGTACCAGATCAAACTGGGTTTCCAGAAAATAAAGCGCTGAATTATGCCCACTGCCTGTATTTGGCCCATTCAGAATGAACAGGTTTGGAAAGTTATGTACGGTCGTTGACTGATAACCCTGCATACCGCTGGACCATTGCTGCTCCAGGCTTAAACCCTGTTTACCTACCACCTTTGCGGCATAGGGTGGACGCGCTGCTTCAAATCCGGTGGCAAATACGATGATATCTGAAAAAAATCTATTTCCAGCCTGACTTAATACACCGTCTTTCGTAACTTCTGCCAATGCTGAGTCTTCAAGTGTGACATGCGGTTTTAAAAAGGTTGGATAATAATCATTAGAAAGTAATAAGCGCTTACAACCAGGTTCATAATTCGGCGTGAGTTTGTGCTGTAATTCAGGATCTGAAATCTGATGTTTTAAGAATTGCAGGCAGTTTTTCTTGACCCGCTCAATCTGGCTTTTCAGATTACGGCGCTGGGCAAAATTGTATTCATTGCCCCAAAACAAGGAATGTCTTAAGGCTGACATACTGTCCGGATCTTTGCGGAAAAGCTGTTTTTCTGACTCAGAATAAGGTCGGTCTGGTCGGGGCAAAATATATGGTGCACTACGTTGCAAGACGGTCAGGCTTTTGGCCGTTTTGGCAATTTCCGGCACAAGCTGGACGGCAGAAGCACCAGAACCCACCACAACGACATGCTGGTTCTCCAAATTTATCTGATGATTCCAGCGTGCGGAATGCATCACCTGGCCTTCAAATTCTTCCAGCCCCGGAATTTGCGGGAGATGCTCATCAGCCAGATGTCCGGTTGCGGTAATTAAAATCTCAGCCTGATACAGACCTTTAGAGGTGTGAATTTCCCAGATGCGTTCTCGTGCATTCCAGCTGGCTTTTTCGAGCTGAGTATGAAAATCGATATGGGGCCGGATATTTTCCTGATCACAGCATTGAATTAAATAACGCTGAATTTCTGCTCCGTGTGGAAAGACCCGAGACCAGTCCGGATTTTTAATAAAAGAGAAAGAATATAAATGGGAAGGTACATCACAGGCGACCCCGGGATAGGTATTGTCACGCCAGGTTCCGCCCACTTCTGCTGCACGTTCAATGATTTTGAAATCCTGGATGCCCTGCTGTTTAAGGCGGATTGCAATGCCTAAACCACCAAAACCGCTGCCTACGATTAAAATCTTGCTGCGCTGTCCTTGAGCTTGCATTATTTATCTCCTTTAAGGCATATAAGGCTGAATTTTTTGATTCACCGGATATTGTTCTGGATGCTGGCTAAACTGGTTTACCAGTTGCACCACTTCTGCTGGCGCTTCGATATAGAGCGCATGTCCTGAAGAAATTTCGATATAACGACTGTTCGCAATTGAAGCAAACAGCAGTTTAGCTTGCGCTACAGGCACCATGCGGTCTTCACGGCAAGCCACAATCAACGTCTCTGCACGAATCTCAGGCAAGATCGATGTAATATCAATGCGATAATTCAGTTCACGCTGTTTGGCTGCATCTAGTGAAGGTTTAACAAAGCGTGCCAGATCCAACACCTGCTGTTCGCTTCGTGCAGACAGATAATCATCGCTATACAGGCAATAATTGACAAAATGAGGCAAGGCCGCAGATTGTTCAGCAAATAATTGCTGCCAAATGACAGTACGTAGTTGTTGCACCGAGCTGGTTTTGGCCCAACCGGCTAACAAGATCAAACGCGCTACGCGCTGTTTTAAACTGGCTGCCACTTGTGCAGCAATCACGGCACCGAGTGAATAGCCTACCACTGTAATGATTTCATCTTTTGCAACTGCATGCTGAATCAATGCTTCAACCTGTTGGCTAAAATCAGTCACCTTTAGATCAGCTTTATTCGGGGTATGCAAATCAATGGATAAAACCCGCTGATGAATACCCAGCATCGGAAAAATATAGCTGAAATGCTTGTCGGTATTTCCACCGGTGCCATGAATCAAAATAATAGTCGGAAATGGAGAGCGCTGTCCGACTTCATGAAAATTAAGCTGCAGATCAGCATAAGGACACTGTCGAGTAATCATGTCTAAATCCATATAGACTCCTGATCTTGTTGTTTTATGGTTTATTCAATATCCGAGAATAAATCTCAATATTTGAATTGGGTGAGGATGCAAAAATTATTAAAAAAGACCCACGACACGAGTATCGTGGGTCAAAAGGTTTAATCGAATTTGAACTCTTCAGGTTCAAGTAAAAACAGGCTTTCACCGCCCGCCTGAATATTGGCAAAGTGGGTTGAAGTTCTTGGCAAAATACGCGCAAAGAAGAATTGTGCAGTTTTGATCTTGGCTGCATAGAACGGATCAGTATTGCCTTCTTCAATTTTCTGCTGCGCAGTAATTGCCATTTTCAGCCACAAATAAGCGGACACGACATAACCAGAGAAATATAGGTAGTCAACTGATGCTGCCCCAATTTCATTGGCAGACTGTTGAGCCTGCTCCTGAATGGTTCTGGTTAATTTCAGCCATTGTTCAGTCAACTGGCTGACTTGTGCAACTTGCTGGCTGAACTGGACATGTTGCTGATGCTCTTTTACAAAGCCCTGAATTTCATCGGTTAATGCGGTCAGCAAACCCAATTTTGAGCCCAGCACTTTACGCGCCAGCAAGTCAATGGACTGAATTTCAGTAGTTCCTTCATAGAGGCTGGCAATACGTGCATCACGGGCAATCTGTTCCATGCCATGTTCAGCAATATAACCGTGACCACCGAAAATCTGCATACCATGTTTAGCCGCTTCTATGCCGGTTTCGGTCATTAATGCTTTGGCAATAGGGGTTAATAATGCTAGACGGTCTTCAGCTGCTTTCTTTTCTTCCGGGCTGTCAGTGGCTTCAGCGATATCGGCATAGGTCGCCAGATAATATGCAAGTGCACGTGAACCTTCTGCAAACACCTTTTGAGTCAGCAGCATGTTACGTACTGCCGGATGCACGATAATCGGATCTGCAGGTTGGCCTGGCGCTTTCGCACCTTCAAGTGAACGCATCGCCAGACGGTCTTGGGCATAAGCCAATGCCCCCTGGTAAGAAGACTCTGCTGCTGCCAAGCCTTGAATGGCTGTACCGATACGTGCCGAGTTCATAAAGGTAAACATGCAGTTCAGGCCGCGATTTTCAGGCCCAATCAGGAAACCTTTGGCATTATCAAAATTCAGCACACAGGTCGCGTTACCGTGAATGCCCATCTTGTGTTCAAGAGCGCTACATACCACGCCATTACGGGAAGCCACATTACCAGCTTCATCCAGATTGTATTTCGGCACAATAAACAGCGAAATACCTTTGGTTCCCGCAGGTGCATCTGGCAAACGTGCCAATACGATATGCACGATATTTTCCGCCAGATCATGTTCACCGGCTGAGATAAAGATTTTCTCCCCACTGATGCTATAGCTGCCGTCTTCATTTGGCACTGCTTTGGTACGGATTAAACCTAGGTCAGAACCGGCATGAGATTCAGTCAAGCACATGGTTCCAGTCCAGCGGCCTGCAATTAAAGGTACCAGAAACTTCTGTTTCTGTTCATCGCTACCATGATGCTCTAAAGTACGCATCGCACCATGGGACAGGCCTGGGTACATGCCCCAAGACCAGTTGGTTGCAGTGATAATTTCAGAAATGGCAATACGGTATAAAGTCGGAAAACCCTGACCGCCATATGCTTCGTCACCAGTTAATGAGGTAAAGCCGAGTTCTACATATTTGTCATAAGCTGCTTTAAACCCATCCGGGGTGGTTACGACGCCATCCTGCAAACGGCAACCCTGCTGGTCGCCTGTCGCATTAATCGGTAGAAGTTCGTTTTGGCAAAAGTCCGCAGCGACTTCCAGATATTGCTCCATAATATCCATAGAAACCTTGTCAGCGAATTTTGCATAGCCCTGATATTTCTGTTCAACGTTTAACAGGTCTTTCAGGACAAACTTCATGTCTTTTAATGGCGCAATATAATTTCTCATCGTAATTCCCTTGTATGAGTTCTAATTTGTATATTTATGACAATTAATTTCATAATACGAAATTATGTTTTAAATCCACTATAATATAATTTAAAGAATAAAATCTAGTCATTCAATGAAATTTCCCATTTAAAAATAAAAAATATACAGGATGAAAAAAGCCATTCATGGTGGAATGGCTTTTCTATTCAGCGACTTCACTAAAGTTGATTAACGTGGAAAAAATTGAGCTAAACGTTGCTGAACAATCTGCTCTGCCTCCTGCATGATATTTTCGATCAGCGCCTGACAAGTCGGAATGTCATGAATCAATCCCATCACTTGACCTGCAGTCAGTACACCAGCATCAATATCGCCATTTTCTAAAGCGAGCTTGCCTTTTAAACCGCTGACATAGGGACGAATCTGTTCAAATTGCAGGTTTGGATCTTCACTCATTTTAACCACTAGATCAGATACCGCATTTTTGGCAACACGGGCGGTATTCCTGAACTGTCGATATAGCAGATGCGTCGCCCTTTCATCATTATCGACATAGAACTGTTTGATGTTTGGATGGATCGGCGCTTCCTGAGTGGCACAAAAGCGTGTACCCATATTGATGCCTTCAGCACCTAAAGCCAAAGCTGCGACCAGACCACGGCCATCAGCAAAACCGCCACTGGCCACAATCGGCACAGTAAGCTGATCCGCAGCGGCAGGAATTAAAATCAGGCCAGGAATATCGTCTTCGCCCGGATGCCCCGCACATTCAAAACCATCAATCGAAATGATATCCGCACCGATTCTTTGTGCTGAAAGCGCATGACGGACGGAAGTACATTTATGAATGACAATAATGCCGTGTTGCTTAAACGCCTCAATATGTTCATGTGGCTTGTTGCCTGCTGTTTCTACGATCTTGATACTGCTTTCAATGATCGCCTGTCGGTATTCTGCATATGGCGGCGGATTCACAGCGGGCAATAAAGTCAGATTGACTGCAAAAGGCTGATCGGTCATTTCTCGGCAGCGTGCAATTTCCTTGACCAGGGCTTCAGGCGTCGGTTGAGTCAATGCCGTTAATGTTCCCAAACCACCAGCATTAGATACGGCACTGGCCATTTCTGCGGTACCGACCCACATCATGCCGCCCTGAATAATTGGATAACGAATGCCTAAAAGCTCGGTAATACGGGTCTGAATTTTCATAAATGCTCTCCTTAGCATCCGGTAAATTGTACAGGGCGTTTTTCGATAAAAGCCTGGACACCTTCTTTATAGTCCTGACTGCTCAGAGCCAGATATTGCAGGTTTTGTTCCAGCTCCAGTTGCTGGTCCATGTTATTTTCAGCACTGCGTTGCAAGGCCTGTTTGGTTAAAGCCAGCGCATAAGTCGGCTGTTGAGATAATCGCTGTGCAATGTCGTCGATATAAGCATCAAATTCTGTATCTGGAAGCATTTTCCAGATCATGCCCATTTCGGCGGCCTCTTTGGCATGCACCGGTTCGCCCAGAAAAGTGAGTGCCATGGCACGTGCATAACCGATTAAACGTGGCAACATCCAGGTGCCACCGGCATCAGGAATCAAGCCAATTTTAGAAAAAGCCTGAATAAATCGGGCACTTTCCTTGGCAATGACCAGATCACAGGCCAGTGCGATATTGGCACCTGCACCGGCAGCCACACCATTCACTGCTGCAATCACCGGTTTGGGACTCTGGCGGATCAGGTTAATCAAGGGATTATAGTATTTGGCCAGCGAGCCTTGCGGTGGCAAAGGCACATTGCCGAGCTGTCCAGCACGTTCTTTTAAATCCTGTCCTGCTGAAAACGCCCGGCCATTACCGCGAATCACAATCACCCGAATATCCGGATCTTTATTCCAGTTTTTCAGCACCTGCTGCACTTCCTCATGCATTTGCCGGTTAAAACTGTTGAGTGAATCCGGGCGGTTAAAGCTTAAGGTCGCGACGCCTTGCTGAACCTGAGTTTGAATCGTTTCCCACATCATCAATTTCCTTATTTTTCCGGTATCCCTACAATTAATAGCCTTTATTGACATCTACCTGATGGCATAAATCCAGCCCGAGATTTAAGCGTCGGTCATTTTCCAGAATCTGTTCCACTACCACAGACATGGGTGCATGTGAGGCGACATGTGGCGTAACTACGATCTTTTCATGCTGCCAGAATGGATGTTCAGCAGCTAATGGCTCCTGTTCAAATACGTCGATAATTGCACCACGTAACTGGCCGGAATCCAGTGCATTGAGTAGATCCTGCTCGATTAAATGCTGACCCCTTCCTACATGAATTAATGCTGCTTGTTCAGGCAACTGCTGAAATAATTCAGCAGAAAGAATGCCGGTATTTTCTTCAGTGAGTGGCAGCAGATTAATCAGGATCTGACTTTGGGCCAAAAACTCGGAAATTTGTTCTGATCCGACATAGCTTTTGACCTGAGCAATCTCTTTTGGGGAATTGGACCACCCAGACACCTGATAGCCCATGTCGGCAAAACGTTCTGCCACATAACCGCCCATATGGCCAAGGCCCATAATCCCGATCTGGATATGATAGCTATAACTTTGGCGATACTGCTTCCATAGCTGCTGCTTTTGCTGCTGGATCATGCGGTCAAAATAACGCTGGAAATACAGTACGCCCCACAGCAGATAATCAAACATGCCTTTTTGATGATGTGGATCCAGTACCCGGCAAACGGCTTGATCTGGGCGTACAGCATTTAAGTTTAAATGTTCTACCCCAGCAGCAATTGAATGAATCAGACCAAGTTCTGGAAGTTGCCGGAGTTTTTCCAGATCTGGAAACCACGAAGCTGCTGTGGTCGCCAGTTCTGCTTCCGGGCTGTCCAATGTACAAAAACTGCCCTTAGGGGCATATTTCTGAAAAGACTTCACCAGAATTGCTTCAATATTCGGCACCGTACTGGATATCACAATCATGATGCATACTCCGTATATTGATGCTCAATCAAAGACAAAGCGGCCTGCCAGGCACGCTGTAAAATCGGTTCAACTAAAGGACTGGCGAACTGCTTGGCGGTTTTAATTCGGACTTCTTCTGCTGGATAATGCAATTCAGCACCACCGCTTAAGGCCTTCACCTGTGCCTGACAGGCACGCTCCAGAAAATAGATTTCATGAAAGGCCCGTGCAATCGTTTCGCCAGCCGTTAAAAGTCCGTGATTGCGCAAAATCATGGCGCGATGCCTGCCCAGGTCCTGAATCAGTCGCTCCTGCTCATCTGTTGATAGTGCCACGCCTTCATATTCGTGATAGGCCACATGCTGATAAAACTTCATGGCGTGCTGGGAAATGGGAAGAAGTCCGTGTTTCTGTGCAGAAACTGCTATGCCATCTGCGGTATGCGTATGAATAACACAGTTCAGATGAGCATGTGCTTCATGAATTGCGGAGTGGATGACGAAGCCAGCCATATTCACCGGCTTGTCCTGTTCATAGCTTTCTACGACCTGCCCTTCATGATTAATCTTGACCAGCGTTGAAGCACACATTTTTTCAAAAGCGACACCATACTGATTAATCAGAAAACAGTCAGGCTGATCGGGAACTCTTAAACTGATGTGAGTATCAATCAGGTCCGTCATCCGGTAATGCGCGATAATGCGATAAAGCGCTGCGAGTTCACAACGTGCCTGCCATTCAGCATCTGTGACGAGATTTTTTATTGTCATCGTTCCATCCTGGAAAAATATAGCATTTCGATCACTATCTGTTATATCATAATTTCAGAAAAACAGAATATTATTTCATAAAGCGAAATAAATCATTACAAGGAGTTGATATGCCAACCTCACAACTAAACGGACTTCAATATCTCACCGCAATTAAAAATGGGGAAATTCCCAGTTCAGCCATGAGTGAAATTATTCCCATGCGCCTGACTTTAGTTCGCGAAAACTATGTGGAATATGAGGTGCGTCCTGATCAGCGCCATTACAATTTACAGGGTGGAATTCATGGCGGCTTTTGTGCAACGGTTCTAGATAGTGCGACTGGCGCTGCCGTGCACACGACAGTAGATGCAGGTGTGAGTTTCTCGACCATTGACCTGAATGTAAAAATGCTGAAAGCGATGAAAAGCGGCGAAACCTATACAGCTATTGGTGAAGTTATCCGGATCGGACGCAATGTATTGACATCAGAAGGCAGAATTATCGATAAAGAAGGTAAAGTTTATGCCTTTGGTTCAGCGACTTTATTGGTTACCAACAGAACTTGACCATCAATAATAAAGATCCTTGAAACCTGTACCAATGTCAGTCAATTAATAAGTTGGCTGACATTTCCTTTTTTAAACTTATGAGGTTGTTTGATACGCGAGAACTTCATCCGCAACTGTCTGAGGCAGGACTACTTTGTAAAATAATAGTTTCTGCGATATATCTGATTATTTATGGTTGTGGACGAGTTTTGCAGTTTAGAGCATTGCTCCGCAAGATGGTTTTCTTGCGAAGCTTCGCCTCTCATTTTGCCGAAACAAAAGTAGCGTAGAGAATTTGAGTTTGATTTAAAAAGAGCTCTAATACTCACCAAATCTTTGCTGTATTTTTTATTTAAATATAAAAATCCCAATAAAAAATGCCATGCATATCATAGATACATGACATTTAGGCGATCACTAAAACTGTTATGCAGCTTCAGGGTTTTCAATCACCATCGCCAAGCCTTGACCCAGACCGATACACAGACTAATCACGGCATATTTTTTACCGGTACGCTGTAACTGACGTGCAACGGTTAAAGCCAAACGCGCACCCGAACAGCCCAGTGGATGACCAATGGCAATCGCACCACCATTTGGATTGACACGCGGATCATCCAAAGCGACATCCAGACCTTTCAGGCAAGATAATACCTGACTGGCAAAGGCTTCATTAATCTCGATGACATCCATATCATCTAGCGTCAAACCAGCACGTTGTACTGCCTTTTTAATCGCTTCAATTGGGCCTGCACCCATGATGCGTGGCTCAATGCCAGCGGCTGCAGAAGACAGGATACGAGCCAAAGGTTTTAAGCCATACTGTTCCTGAACTTTTTCACTGCCGATAATCAGTGCTGCAGCGCCGTCATTGATTCCTGATGCATTACCCGCTGTTACTACACCACCGTCAAATAGCGGTTTTAACTTGGATAAAGCTTCAAATGTCGAAGATGCACGTGGATGCTCATCCTCAGTAATTTGTTTAGGCGGCAATTTGCGTCCTTGAGAAACTTCAATCGGGGTAATTTCACCTTCAAAGAAACCTGCCTCTTTCGCTGCCTGATATTTTGCCTGTGATGCAGCGGCAAAGGTGTCAGCCTGTTCACGGCTAATACCGAACTCTTCAGCCACATTATCACCTGTTTCAGGCATACTGTGCGCGCCAAACTGATCCGTAAATTTACGGTTCGGGAAACGGGTACCAATTGTGGTGTCATAAATTTTGGCATCACGTGAATACGCGCTTTCTGCTTTGCCCATCACAAAAGGTGCGCGGGTCATGCTTTCTACGCCACCGGCAATGTACAACTCGCCTTCACCTGCAGTAATGGCACGTGCCGAATCAATCACAGCACCGAGACCTGATGCACATAAACGGTTTACCGTCTGACCTGGAACTGTTACCGGCATACCCGCTAACAACGCTGCAAAACGTGCCACATTACGGCTGTCTTCACCGGCCTGATTGGTGCTACCAAAGATTACATCTTCTACATCTGCTGCCGGGATACCGGTTTTTTCCAGCAGGTTTTTAATGACTGTAGCTGCCAGATCATCTGGACGTACGCTTGCCAGACTTCCTGCATGGCGACCGATTGGTGAACGTAAACCATCATAAATATATGCATTTAACATGAGTGTTATTCCTTTCACTTTCTAATTAATGTGTTGTATGAACAAGTGGTAGACCAAGCTGAACACGGCGACGCAACCAAGGACTTGAACGGTAACGCTGGTCACGGGTAATCGCAGTCATACGATCCAGAATTTTTAGAATTTTTTCAGCTCCCAGCACATCCCCCCATTCAATTGGACCATATGGATAGCCAAGGCCTAATTTCACCGCGATGTTGATATCTTCCACCGTTGCAACGCCTTGCTGGGCAATATCACAGCCGAGATTCACAATCATTGCCAAAGCACGTTGAGCCACAAAGCCGACGCTTTCCTGAATTACACTGGCGGTCACACCATCCAGATTGAAAATCGATTGGGCTGCTTTTACCAGCTCAGGTTGGGTGACAAAAGTTGGCATCAAGGTACGGTGTTTATGCAGACCATATAGCAGATCGATACACACCACTTGCTGAGGTGCCAGCTGATAACGGACAGCGGCTGAAGTTGCATCTTCACCATAAGTGGCAATCAGGATTAAAGCCTCTGCTGAAGGTGTCTCAGTTTGCTCAATCTGGATATTGAACTGCTGCAGATATTGCTCAAGTGCCTGACGGTCTTCGTCATATTCGGTGCCTAGCCAGACTGATGGATATTGACTTAACTTTTCAACCAATGCTGGAGCAACATCACCTTCTTTGCTACCCGAAGTGTAATCATAGAAACCTTTACCGGTTTTACGACCTAACTGCTTGGCAATAAAACGCTGACGGGTAATCACGCTTGGACGGTAACGTGCTTCTTCATAATACTGATGATAAATCGATTCACTCACCGGGTGCGAGACATCCATACCGGTCAGATCACCTAATTCAAACGGCCCCATTTTGAAACCGATTCCGTCACGGTAGATCCTGTCAATATCATAAAATGGTGTGACATTTTCATTCAAAATTGCATAGGCTTCGCTACCAAAGGCACGGCCGGCATGGTTAATGATAAATCCTGGAGTATCTTTTGCTTTGACCGGACGATGCCCCATTTTAATCGAGAGCTGGGTTAATGCTTCAATAATGTCAGCACGGGTATTAAAGCCTTCAATCACTTCGACCACTTTCATGAGTGGTACCGGATTAAAGAAGTGATAACCGGCCACACGTTCTGGCTGCTCACAGTTGGCAGCGATTGCACTGATCGACAATGAAGAGGTATTGGATGCCAGAATCGCTTCTGGTTTTATCATTCCTTCCAGTTGCTGCATCAGTTTTTGCTTGATTTCCAGATTTTCAATAATCGCTTCAACAATCAAGTCACAATCTTTCAGGTCTTCTAGCTGCTGCGCAGTCGACAGATGAGCAATATCTTCAGCGGCTTTTTCATGGCTGAATTTACCTTTATCTGCTAAGGTATTTAATGTTTTGGCCAGTTTATCCTGTGCCTGTTCGGCTGCCCCTTCTTTGGCATCAAACAGTACCACATCATGACCAGACTGAATCGCGATCTGGGCAATACCTGCACCCATCGTGCCTACACCAATAATGCCGATTTTCTGAATCTGAATACTCATGCTTATCGTCCCTGATAATTCGGTTTACGTTTTTCAATAAAGGCCTGCATGCCTTCTTTTTGATCTTCGGATGAGAACAGCATCTGGAAAGACTTACGTTCCAGGGTAAGTCCGGCATTAAGCGGCACATCTTCAGCCAGTAAAGCCACTTCCTTGATTTGTTCAAGCGCAATTGGCGGCATTTTTGCCAGACCTTCAGCCATCTTGATTGCTGTTGCAAGGGTTTCGCTGTCTTCCGTTACTTGAGACACTAGGCCAATCTGATAAGCTTCCGGCGCTGGTATCAGACAACCCGTCATGATGATACGCATCGCATGGAATTTACCCACGGCACGGAATAATCGCTGGGTACCACCGGCACCCGGCATGACACCCACTTTCACTTCAGGCTGACCAAACTGGGCGCTTTTCCCGGCAATAATAATATCTGCATGCATCGCCAGTTCACAGCCACCACCAAGTGCATAACCGTTTACAGCTGCAATCACCGGTTTTGAACACTGTGCAATCGCCTGCCAGTAACGTTCAGTCCGGCGCTGCATCATTTGAATGGTTTCTGCATTGGCCAGTTCTTTAAGATCGGCACCTGCTGCGAAATCTGTTTCACCACCGGTAAGAATAATGGCACGTACATTTTCATCGTCATTCAGTTGCAAAAATGCCGCCGCAAGTTTCTGGCGAACTTCTGTATTCAGGGCATTTTTCGCTTCTGGTCGATGAATTTTAACCATCGCTACATGTGCTGAAACTTGTTCTACTTGAACGACCTGTTCCATTAAAATCTCCATTTATTTTGTATAGCGAAATTTTATTTTATATAAAACTAAGGTTTCTCAAGCTATAAATCAAGGATTTTTAACTCCAGAATTCAAAAAAGTTATTTTTTACTAAAAATAGAGTAAAAACTCTTGTTTAGATGGTTATTTTGTGATTAATTGATTTCGCAATACGGAATTAAATATTTTAAATGCAATCTGATTATCCATTTAAATGAATAATCACCATAAGGCAGAACTTAAAATTAATTTACGAAATCAAATTTTCCAGCAATGAGATGATTTTGATTTAGCGTAATAAAGTGAAAAATCGAATGTAGCCTGATAATAAATACAGCGGCTGTAGCGTTCAGGAGCAAGTCTGTTAAATCAGGAAAACTATGTTTCCGTGAGGAAGAAAAATGGATTTAGCGGTAGCAGAGGAAATGCTACTTTTAATATATAGAGGATATAAGAATGACAAGCGATACCATCGTAACAGGAGACAATAAAACCGATGTCTCCTCCACGGATACCATCAAACAGGCGCCAAAACGTCTATGGATGACGGCTTTTGTCTTTGCTTTTCTGATTTTGCTCTGTGACGGTGCAGATATCGGGATTCTGGCTTTCAGCCTGACCAGTCTGAAAGCTGAATGGGGCCTGACTTCTGTACAGGCGGGTGCTTTAGGAAGTTATTCTCTTTTGGGTATGGGGATCGGAGGTTTTATTGGTGGATGGGCATGCGACAAATTTGGACGTGTCCGCGTCATTGTACTGGCCACCATCGCCTTCTCGATCTTGTCAGCCTACTCAGGTTTTGCTCAGTCTTATACTGAATTTGCAATTTTACGTACTCTTTCTTGCTTGGGTTTAGGCTGTTTATATATTGCCTGTAATACCCTGATGTCAGAATACGTACCGACCAAATACCGTACTACTGTACTGGCAACATTGATGACTGGTTTCACTTTAGGTTCATTGGTGATTACCATGATTTCAGGCTGGATTATTCCTGAGTTCGGCTGGCGTATGCTGTACTGGATCACAATTGCTCCATTAGCTTTGGGTATCCTGATGCACTTTATGGTGCCAGAGCCAGAATCATGGAAACGTGTCCGTGAAATGAAAAGAACTGGTCAGATTGTGGATAACGATACCAAAAAAGGTAATCCATACATCACCATTCTTAAAGATAAAACCCATGGCAAGATGTTTATCTTGTGGTCTTTCAGCTCCGGTTTCCTGTTATTTGGTTACTTCGGTGTAAGTAACTGGTTGCCAAGTTATCTTGAAGCTGAATTAGGCATTAAGTTTAAAGAAATGGCACTGTATATGGTGGGTACATTCATCACCATGATTTTTGCCAAAATCATTGCAGGTTATGTTGCTGATAAAATTGGTCGCCGTATTGTGTTTGCTTTCGGCACCATGGGAACAGCGCTATTTATCCCTGTCGTGGTGTATATGCATAATGCCGATAACATTGGCGTACTGATGCTAATCTTCGGCTTCCTGTACGGTATTCCATATGCCATCAATGCAACCTATCTAACCGAAAGTTTCCCGACTGGTGTTCGTGGTACAGCGGTGGGCGGTGCATTCAATATTGGTCGTATCGGTGCAATCTTCGCGCCAATTACGATTGGTTATCTTGCGATGCATGGTTCGATCGGTACAGGTCTGTTGGTAATGGGTGCAGCATATTTCCTATGCGGTTTGATTCCTGCCCTGTTTATTAAAGACCGTTTATACGATCCGCAAAAAGCAGAATAAACCCTACTTCGGAAGGCAGGTCAAATCGCTGCCTTCCTCACTTCAAATATTTACAACACGTCAGTATAGAAAGGTCTCCTTTCATTCAGGATTAAAAATTTCTTTAGGGATTAAGAAATGAAAAAATTAGTTTTAGCGACATTATGTGGTATTGCTTCAGCACAGGCATTTTCAGCAGAAGCTTCTGAAGACCGTATGCAATTTCTTGAGTCACAGTTAAAGCAAATCCAGGCAGAACTAGAACAACAAAAAGCCGCGCAACTTGCATTAAAGAACCAGCAGGAACAAGCCAAAGCGCAAGACTCTAAAACGCTGAGTTCAATGGTAGATAATGTCGATGTTTATGGCTTGATCCGCTTTGATGGTGCAGTCGATTTCAAAAGTACTACTGAAGCCCGTGGCCGTACCATTAACCAGATTAATAAAGTACCTTTTACTGAACCGGATTCTGTACGTTCCGATTTTACTGCGGCTGCCAGCCGGATTGGTTTCCTGGCCAAAGATCTAGGAGGCAATCCGAATGTTTCTGCTCGTTTAGAAGCCGACTTCTGGACCAACAATGGTAAAGGCGATGGTGGATTACGTATCCGTCATGCACACTTAAAATACTATAACTTGACGTTTGGTCAGGCCTGGTCATTGATGTCAACACCAGAGATTAGCACTGAAGCTGTCGATTACAGCTTGTTCCTGGGTGGATCAGTCCTACGTACGCCTCAGGTGAGCTATGCTTTCAAACTTGATCCAGAAAATACCTGGAATGTCGGTCTGGAATATATGGCCGGTGGCGATCGTTCTTCTGCTTTGCCTGCATTAACCACTAAATATGTTCATCAATCAGGCCCTCTTCATTTATTAGCTCAAGGCTTTGTCAATCAAAAGCAGGCGCAAACAGATACAGGTGATATTGAAAAAGTCGGTTGGGGTGTAGGTCTTGGTGGACGTTACCGTTTTGATGATCAAAACTCGATCCAGGGGAACTATTTCCATATGGTCGGAGATCAGCGTATTGCCGCTTTCTTGACTCAAGGATCAACAACTGATGGCGCTGCCTGGGGTGGAGATTATTCGGTTGATACAGCCAATAATGAACTTTTACTGAATGAGTTTAACAGTTTAAATATCGGATTTACGCATAAATTTACGCCGAAACTACGTAGTAGTATTAATGCCAGCGTTGTTGATTTTGATGATTCCAGCGACTATGCACGCGCGAATCCTGAAACCAATAAACGTTTAACGGACTATGTGGCCAACGTGATCTACTCTCCTGTTCCAAAGATTAATCTCGGTGCAGAATATCATCATGGTAAGCGTGAAACCTTTGACAACAAGGAAGCAGATATTTCACGTATCAACCTCTCTGCCAACTATAGTTTTTAAAGCCTCAGGAGACAAGGATGTCAGCCCAAGGGCAAATTTCACGCCGTTTCATGTTCATGATGGCAATGACCTGCGCACTCTGCGCAGGTTGTAACTATTTTAACCAGCCCTTGATTTATTCTATTGCAGAGGATCTGCAGATCAGTGTGGCTCAGTCTGGCTGGACTGTAGTACTGACCCAGATTGGCTATGCCACCGGATTATTTTTGTTTGTCCCTTTGGGTGACTTGTTCGAAAAACGGTTGTATATCTGCAGTTTGATGTTCTGTACCGGATTGGCACTTATTGGGCTTTCAGCCAGTACCAATCTGCATATGTTGTATGGCTTTACCCTGCTCGCCTCTTTTTGTTCGATCACCACCCAGATTCTGATTCCTTTTGCCGCCAGCCTGTCGCAGCGTGATAAAAGTGCCGAAGTCGTTGGCCTGCTCATGAGTGGTGTTCTGGTTGGTATTCTGTTTGCCCGTACCGTGGCCGGACTGATTTCTACTTTATGGTCCTGGCATGCGGTGTACTTGTTTAGTGGTTGTGCAATTCTTCTGCTGAGTCTGGCCATGTGGTTCCAGTTACCAAGCGCTAAGAGCCAGTTGCAGATGAATATATTGCAAATTTATCGCTCACTATTTACCTTTGCACGCACAGAACCCATGCTGATCCGGCGTAGTATGATCGGAGGTTTGGGTTTTGGCATGCTGAGTATTATCTTTACTACCATGACTTTTATTCTGGCTGAAGCACCTTATCATTTTAATGATTTCCAGATTGGCCTCATGGGCATTGTGGGGGTGGTCGGCATCTGGTCCTCTCAGTGGACCGGTAAAATGATTGGCAGGCATCGGGAAAAATGGATTGCGCATCTGGCTACGTGCGGACTGATTCTGGCCTGGATTCCTTTATTCTTTGCCCAGAATTATTTATGGATTTATATCTTGGGCTTAATTCTGGCTTATTTTGGAATTTCCTGTTTGCATGTCTTGAACCAGAATCTGGTCTATCGAATTTCAATGCAGGCTCGCTCGCGGATTAATGCCATCTATATGACCTGTTATTTTTCAGGTGCCGGTCTGGGTGCATTTTTATCGCTGCATTTATGGAAAAGCTATGGCTGGTCTGCCTGCGTCATTTTAGGTTTTATTTTTGCCGTGTTGATCTTTTTGATTAACTATTATGATTTAAACCAAGAAAGAAATTTAGCCAATATTCAGCCTGAGCCTTAGATACTGTTAAAAACCTTTGGGGTTAAAAGCTTATTTTTTTATCCCGCTTTCTGTACCGAGCATAAATTATAGAGATGATACGCTGATAAAATAGAAAAATTCTTTAAGCCTGTTTAACGTTTCCTTTCTATCTGAAGAGCGGTTGAAAATATTGATATCTTAACTTTTAGAGTTAATTCAATTTACTATTTTCCATTGCGAGATAAACAGGCTTCAATTCAGTTAAAGGTGCAGGTTTTGCATAAAAGAAGCCTTGTAGCAGATCACAACCCTGTTGATAGAGTAAACTGGCTTGACTTACGGTTTCGACCCCTTCCGCGACAACTTCCAGATCCAGCTGATGGGCTAGATGAATAATCGATTGCACAATTGCAGCATCCTGACCATCGAGGGTCAGCTCTTCAATAAAACTACGGTCTAACTTGATTTGATTAATCGGCAAGCGACGCAGATAACTGAGACTCGAATAACCTGTGCCAAAGTCATCAATGGCGACCTGTACACCTAAAGCACGCACTGCTTTCAAAATTTCTATGGTTCGATCTGCACCATTAATGATGACACCTTCCGTGATTTCAATTTTAAGTAATTCCGGCGGTAATTGACTGAGTTCAAGTGCATGTTCAAGCACCTGCAAAAAGCCTGCTCTACGGAATTGCAAAGGAGAAATATTCACCGATACCGTGATCTGGCTATTGTGTATCTTGTTCCACTCGGCAATATCTAAACAGGCCTTTTCCAATACCCATTGACCTACGCTAATAATTTGCCCGGTTCTTTCTGCCAGCGGAATAAAAATCGCTGGGGAAATATAACCCTGCTGTGGATGGCACCAACGGATTAAAGCTTCTACGCCTGTCACCAGTCCAGTTTCAGGATGAATCAGCGGCTGATAGAACAGGTCAAAATTTTCCTGATTGATCGCTTCCATGAGTTCCAGACGCAGATTGGTATAGTCTATTTCTGCGACAGGCTGCATTCTGGTTTTTTCATACCACTGCCACATATTACGACCTTGTCTTTTGGCTTCCTGCATCGCCAAAACAGACTGATAAATCAATTCAGAAGAATGATGAATTGAACTGTCATCTGCCACGATACCAATACTGGCACTTAAATGTATTTTGTACTGATCGACAATAAACAGCATGGAAAGAAGATCAAGAATTTCTCCGGCGATCGCCTCGACTTCAGTGTGCTCATCTGTCCCTGAGAGCAGTAAAATAAATTCATCTTCAGCAAAGCGGCATAGCACATTATTGCCTTGAACAAATTTTTGCAGCCGCTCGCCCACACTTTTGAGAATCTGGTCACCCACCAGATGACCTAAGCTGTCGTTGATATTTTTAAAGTCGTCCAGATCTATATACAGCAAGACTAAAGGTTGTGAGCTCTCGTGCTGTACTTCAAAAATATCTTCCAGAATCTGTTTGAATGCATGCTGGTTCGGTAAACCGGTTAAATGATCATGAGTATGCTGATGCTGAATATATTCTTCGTGAATACGTTGCTGGGTAATATCTTCCTGAATCCCCAAAAAATGGGTGCAGGTTCCTGTCTGGTCAAAAATAGGACCTATGGTTAAACGATTCCAGAACCAGCTGCCATCTTTACAGTAACTTTTTATAGTCACCTGAATTTCTTTTTGTTCTTTGACCGCTTGCTTGAGTAATGCAATCTGATCCGGATCAGTATCTGGACCCTGTAAGAAAAAACAGCTTTGTCCTAATACTTCTGCTGCTGTATAACCGGTGAGCTTTAGAAAAGCTGGATTCACATACACCATTAGTCTTTCTTCAGAAACATCGGTAATAAAAAGACTATTCGGACTGGCCTCTACTCCACGTTTTAATAAGCGTAGAGACTCCTTGTTTTCACGCGATACAGTGATATCTCGTGCAATACCAATAATACCGGTGACTTTCTGATTTTGAATAATCGGTAAATTGGTCAGATCCAGCCATAAGATATCGCCTGCAACATTATAAATTGGAAGTTCATAATGTTGAGATTTACCTTGCGCTGCTTCTGAAAATGAAACATTCGCAAGTTCATGGAATTCGGGCGGTATGAAGGCACAATAGTGCTGACCATGAATTTGCGCTTTAGAAAAACCTGTAATTTCTTCGCAAGCAATATTGGTATTAAGCACATGTCCCTGCAGGTCAAGTTCAAAAATAATATCTGGATGATAGGTATAAAATGAGCTGTATTTTTCATTAAGCTCATGTCTTTTTTGACGTTCCTGATCAAGCTCAATTGCGAGAGCAACTAATTTTGCCGCTTGCTGTAAAAGCTGAATATGATGTTCAGTCGGTATTTTCGGTGTTCGATAATAAGTGGCAAACGTTCCGTACAAAATATCTGAAGCATTAATAATCGGCATAGACCAGCAGCTAGACAATTTTTCTGCATTTACCAAAGCACGGTAAGACTGCCAGTTTGGGTCTTTCATTAAATTCGGACTAATGACCAACTGACGTAAGAAAGCAGCTACGCCACACGATCCTTGATTTGGCCCAATTTTCAAATCTTGAATAGCATTACAGTACTCTTTTGAAAAGTGCTGTTTGCCACTTATAACATTTAAAGTTTGGGTGTCATCCTGATAGAGCATAATGGTGACAAGCGCATCTGGAATGCGCGATTCAAGCCACTGGCTAATGACATCGAGGATAGGCTTAAGTTCAGTATGGCGACCAATCAGATTAAAAATATGAAAAATTTCTTGATCATCACAATTATTATTCATTCAGACTATCACCTTCCTTAGCTTGTTAACATTTTAGACTTATTATTAAAATAATCATTAGCAAAAGTTTGTATTTATATCTTTAAAATACGGAAATACGGAAATACGGAAATACGGAAATACGGAAATACGGAAATACGGAAATACGGAAATACGGAAATACGGTCAATATTACGTGTATTTGATAATAATTCTAAAATTTAAAAATCACAGCCGAAGCTGTGATCTAAAACTATACTTTTACTTAATCAGAATATTGCGGACTTATTTTTAGGCTGCTTGTTGACGACTGTCCACTAATTTACAGCCTGTCTGCTGTTGTAATTCTTCAAAGCTTAAGCCATCCACTATTTCAATAACCTGAGCTTGTCGGTCTTTTAATTCAATCACACACAAATCAGTATAAATACGGTTGACACAATGTTTACCTGTTAGAGGATAAGTCAGTTCTTCAACAATTTTTGCCTCACCGTTTTTGGTCACATGTTCCATGCAAACATAGACACAGCGAGCACCCACTGCCAGATCCATCGCACCGCCTACAGCAGGTACAGCATCAGCATTACCGGTATGCCAGTTCGCCAGATCACCATTAATAGCGACCTGAAAAGCCCCCATGATACAGATATCCAGATGCCCGCCTCGCATGATATCGAAAGAGTCGGCAGAATTCATAAAACTGCCACCTTGCAACATGCTTACGAGTTCTTTGCCGGCGTTAATCAGATCATCATCTGCCTGTTCAGGATCACTCAATGCAGCAAAACCTAAAACGCCATTTTCCGAGTGTAGAATTACTCCTTGTTCAGGTTTTAAATAACCTGCTACGCGTGTCGGTAAACCAATACCCAAATTTACAAAAGAGCCGGTTGGAATGTCTTGTGCAACTTTAGCTACAATCTGTTCACGACTACGTTTTTGAATATTCATTATTTAATATCTCCAACCTTGACCACATGCTGTACAAAAATTCCTGGCGTTACAATGATCTCTGGATCAAGTTCTCCCAGTTCCACAACTTGATGGACTTGTGCAATGGTGGTTTTTGCTGCTTTGGCCATGATCGGACCAAAATTCCTTGCTGCCTTACGGTAGGTCAAGTTGCCCCACTGATCTGCCTGATTGGCATAAACCAAGGCATAATCAGCATGTATCGGATATTCCAGCACATAATCTTTTCCATTGATATTACGGGTTTCTTTACCCTCAGCTATTTTGGTACCAAAACCGGTTGGAGTAAAAACAGCTCCTAAGCCTGCACCGGCTGCCTGAATACGGCAGGCCAGATTGCCTTGTGGCACCAGTTCCAGCTCAACTTTTCCGGCTTTATACAGATCTTCAAAGACGGTTGAGTTATTGGCTCGTGGAAATGAACAGATCATTTTTTTAACCAGTCCAGACAACAGCAGATTGGTTAGACCACGATCTCCAGAAGCTGCATTGTTGTTAATAATGGTTAAGTCTCTAGGACCAAAGTCAATTAATGCTTCGATTAATTCTACCGGCTGACCTGCCAGGCCAAAACCACTGGTCATAATGTGTGCACCATCAGGAATTTGCTTAAGTACCGTCTCGATATCCTGCGTGATTTTATTCATCATATTGCTTCCTAGCATGTTCTATCTATATTACGAGTGCAGATTAATCTGCCTTTTGTGGATCAAATAAGCGGTCTTTAATAAAGAAAGCGGGTATCAGGCCGCAAAGAAAATAGGCAATGCCCATAATCAGTAAGCCGGTACCAATTGAGCCTCCTTGAGCAAAATAGCCAATGGTAAGAGGTGCAAACACCGCACCCAGTCGGCCTACGTTATATGCCCCACCCACTGCTGTTCCACGCACTTTGGTGGAGAAGCTTTCTGTCATGTAAGTCGCATTAATACCGTATGGAATACCATAGAGAAAACCGAAAAATAACATCAGCCAGAGGATATTATCCGGCGTATTACCAAAGACAATCACAGGGATAAAAATTGCAGTACCCATAGTGCCGAAAGCAAATACCGCACGACGGCCAATCCGGTCAGCGATAAAACCAGCAATAACTTTGGTACACATCATGATCAGGAAAGTCCCGATCATATACATGGTCATTTCTTTAAACTTGATTCCCAGATCAGTCTCTAAATACGCCGGTAGCCAGTTGCTGACTCCATAATAGCCAAACTGTAAAAATGCGGTACTGAAGGACCAGAGGATAAACATGCGACGGCTAAGTGCATCTTCAAAAATCATTTTAAAAGTATTTTTTGGTTTTTCCTGCAGAATACCACTGGCTTTTGCATCCAGGCGTGCTTTACGCGCATCTAACCAGGCTTTCGGCTCAGGCACCAAGAAGTACATCGCGAAGGCCAGTACAATTGGAATAATGGCAATATAATAGAGGTATCGCCAGCCAAATTCAGGCAATAGCCATCCAGCCAGAACAGTTGCGACCACCGAGCCTAAAGTCCAGCCAGTCATAAGCGTTGCCAATACTGTAGAGCGATATTTGGTGGGTACATACTCTGCCATGAGTGTGTTACAGGCAATATATAGAGCACCTAGTCCAATCGCAGACGTAAAGCGCAGCCATTTGAACTGATCATAACTTTCTACGAATCCTAACCAGAAGGTTAATGAAGAAAATAATGCAATGGCAATGACGATCACACGAACCCGGCCAAAACGGTCACAAGCCCAGCCACCAAAAAAACCGCCGATAGCCATGCCTGCAAGCGTCCAGCTCCCTAAGGCACCGGCCTGCATATTACTTAATGAAAACTCTTGTTTCAGACTGGTCAGACTGTAGGCTAATAACGCAATATCAGCACCATCAACCAATAATGCTAAAAATGAGAAAATAAAGGCCAGAATCCAGACTCTTTGCTTGGGTTCGTTTCCACCTTCCACTGGGTGTTGTTGTGAACTGATCGTATCCATAATGCTCTTTCTACTTTTCGGCACTCCTGTGCCTTTTTAAAACGCATATTTCACTTAATTATTTAGGTGAAATATAGAATATTCGCTGATCATTACCACGCTTTAGCAAGGTGGTATAAAATGATTTTCAAAGTTCTTGATAAATTTTCTCTGCAGAAATCACGTAGCAATACATTGAATGATGTGATTAAGCACAATTCTTAAACCCGTAAAACAATCTAGCCAGCAATGCTGGCTAGAAGTTGATGTCAGGTTTAGTTGCAAAAGGCTGCAATTCCGGTTTGTGCACGACCTAAAATCAGGGCATGTACATCATGGGTACCTTCATAGGTATTTACCACTTCCAGATTAACCAGATGACGGGCTACACCGAATTCATCGCTAATGCCATTTCCACCCATCATGTCACGGGCCAAACGGGCAATATCCAGTGCCTTGCCGCAGTTGTTGCGCTTGATCAGTGATGTACCTTCAACTGAAGCAATGCCTTCATCCTTCATGCGGCCAAAACGTAAAGCCACCTGCAAACCGAGTGCAATTTCAGTTTGCATATCTGCCAGTTTCTTCTGGATCAGCTGATTCGCAGCGAGTGGTCGACCAAACTGTTTACGGTCCATGGTGTATTGATGTGCGGTATGCCAGCAGAACTCTGCAGCTCCCATGGCACCCCAGGCAATCCCGTAACGTGCACTATTCAAGCAGGTAAAAGGCCCTTTTAAACCGCGAACTTCCGGAAATGCATTTTCTTCTGGAACAAAGACGTTATCCATTACAATTTCACCGGTGATTGAGGCACGTAGACCCACCTTGCCGTGAATCGTTGGAGCAGAAAGCCCTTCCCAGCCTTTTTCTAAAATAAAGCCACGAATGTCACCGATATTACCTTCGGCAGAAACTTCTTTGGCCCAAACTACAAATACATCGGCAATCGGACTATTGGTAATCCACATTTTTGCGCCAGTTAAACGGTAACCACCCTCGACTTTTTTAGCACGGCTAATCATGCTGCCCGGATCCGAACCATGATCCGGCTCGGTCAAGCCGAAGCAACCAATATATTCACCGGCTGCTAATTTTGGTAAATACTTCTGCTTTTGCTCTTCAGAACCAAATTCATTAATGGGTACCATCACCAGAGAGCTTTGTACGCTGGCCATTGAACGGTAACCTGAATCGACACGTTCAACTTCACGAGCAATCAGACCATAACTGACATAATTTAAACCTGCACCGCCGTACTGTTCCGGAATGGTTGGACCGAGTAAACCCAGTTCTCCCATTTCACGGAAAATAGCCGGATCGGTTTTTTCATGACGGAACTGTTCCAGTACACGCGGCATCAGTTTGTCTTGACAGTACGCTGCCGCTGCATCGCGAATCATGCGCTCTTCTGATGTCAGTTGCTGTTCTATTAAAAACGGGTCTTGCCAATCAAATCTAATTTTTGTCGTCATTTTAATATTTCCTTATTTTAAAATTATGAGATTAGGCGGTTGCTTGTTTAATCATTTCACGCGCAATAATAATTTGCTGGATTTGTGTGGTTCCTTCATATAAACGGAACAGACGCACATCACGGTAGAAACGTTCAATTGAATATTCACTGATATAACCCGCTCCACCATGAATCTGCAAACAGCGATCAGCAACTCGACCACACATTTCAGTTGCAAACATTTTGGCACAAGAGGCTTCAGTCGTAACATTTTGGCCAGCATCACGTAGACGCGCAGCATCCAGCACCATACATTTGGCTGCATAAATCTCGGCTTTGGAGTCTGCCAACATACCTTGGATTAGCTGGAAATTCGCAATGGGCTGGCCAAACTGTTTGCGTTCCACTGCATAGTTAAGTGCATCTTCCAGCATACGCTCTGCCATGCCGACGCTATAACCGGCAATGTGCAGACGGCCCTTATCTAGAACGCGCATTGCTGTTTTGAAGCCAATCCCTTCTACACCGCCAATCAGCTGATCTTTATGCACTTTACAGTTATCAAAAATTACATCACAGGTATAGGAACCATGTTGGCCCATTTTCTTGTCAATTTTACCTAGGCTTAAACCAAGTGTGCCTGCTTCGACTAGAAATGCTGAAATACCGCTCGCACCTTTAATCTCTTGATTGGTACGTGCCATCACGGTAAATGTCGTGGCACGTGGTGCATTGGTGATGAAGCGTTTAGTTCCGTTTAAAATATAATAATCGCCGTCTTTGACTGCACTGGTTTTTAAAGCAGCAGCGTCTGAGCCGGAATCCGGTTCGGTCAAACAGAATGAACCAATAATTTCGCCCGTTGCATAACGCGGTAAATATTTCTGTTTTTGCTCTTCTGTACCGTCGATAATGATGCCGCTTGAGCCAATGCCGTTGTTAGTACCAATTAAAGAGCGAAAGGCAGCCGATGTATGGCCCAATTCCATCGCGACCAGAATTTCTTCTTCCATGGTAATGCCTAAACCACCATATTCTTCAGGAATCGTCAGGCCAAACAAGCCCAGCTCTTTCATCTGTTCCACAATATGTTCAGGAATGGCATTGTTCTCTTCTACTTCATGCTCAAGAGGCACCAGTTCATTTTTTACAAAATCGCGAATCGTTGACAGAAGTTGGTCGAGCATTTCCGGATCACGAATCATATGAATCTCCATGGATATAATTTAGGTAAATTCCTTTACCCTTATTTTTGTTTCGTATTACGAAATAAATAATCATATAAAATCATTTTGAGCAAGTGAAATTATTAAAAATTTTATATTTTAACTAAAAAATGAAATTTTTCTGGTATTCCAGTTGATTTGCGTTTAATATTTAATTTCACGATACGAAATATTTTGATGAGTGATTATTCTATTTATCAGTTTTTTTGAATAGATAATTAAACCTTTTTTCTTGCTGTAATATTTATCGATCACTGACTCTTTCGGAGAAATCGAAACTTTTTAAATATATTGGCTACGTGTTAAACCTAAAAAACTAGATGATTTTATATTGTCTTCAAAGTTGGGTAACAGGATTCTTTTCGACCACAAATAATTTCGGCACTTTTTCCTATATTTTATCTTTTGTAGAAGTGTTTTATTTTGTATCGTGAAATTATGTTGCTATCATATTCATTAATTTAACTTTAATTGCCCTGACCATGACAAAAAATAAAACTGGTGAAATTCCCAACTTTGATGAAATCCGTTTAGATCCGATTTCACATATTCATAGAGAAAATAATCCTCAATTTATTGCGTCTATTGCGCGTGGATTGGAAATCTTACGTTGCTTTTCAGCGACCAATCAATTGCTTGGCAATCAGGAAATTGCACAATTAACCAACTTACCCAAGCCAACTGTGGCCCGTATTACCAGCACCCTGGTTTCTTTAGGTTATTTAAAACAACTACCGAATACCACAAAATATCTGTTGGATGTTGGCGTATTGGCTTTGGGTTATGCAGCTTTGAGTAATATTTCTGCGCGGACTCAGGCTTATCCGTTTATGGAAGAAATGTCCCGTTATTCCCAAGCCCCTGTGGCAATGGCTACCCGTGACCGTTTGAGCATGATTTATCTGGAAGTGGTACATACAGAATCGACGCTAACCATGCGCCGCCCTGTCGGTTCGACTTTACCGATTCATAGCAGTGCCATGGGACGGGCCTGTCTGGCAGCGATGGATGTGAAGGAACGCGAATATTTATTTGATGCCATCAAGAAAAGAAACGAAGATCAGTGGCCAACCATCAAGCGTAATCTGGAACGTGCAATCCGTGATTATCAGGATTATGGCTACTGTCTGTCTTTAGGTGACTGGGCTAAGGATGTGAATTCCGTGGCAGTTCCGTTGGTTCACCCCAAACATGGGATATTAACGTTTAACTGTGGTGCCCCAAGTTATCTGTTAAATCAGGAAAAACTGGAAAATGAAATTGGACCGCGTCTGATTCACATGGTGAATAATATTGCAATGAATCTCAATAACATATAAAAAATTAATTATCAGAGCGACATTAAGTCGCTCTTTTATTGAATACCCAATCTACACATCTTCTTCCTTTATCCAGAATTCTCAG
Source organism: Acinetobacter sp. RRD8 (assembly GCF_031844225.1). GTDB lineage: Bacteria > Pseudomonadota > Gammaproteobacteria > Pseudomonadales > Moraxellaceae > Acinetobacter. The sequence goes on along the minus strand of NZ_JAUZUU010000009.1, from coordinate 184 downwards.
CAAACCTTTTTAATGCTGCGAAATAGATAAGATTTAAAAAAGATAAATTCCTATTCCAAATAAAAAGATCAAAAATAAGCTTCATAACCGATTTAGATAATGCTATAAATATCGTATAGCGAAATTGGATTTTATATTATGGAAGATATAACAAGAGAATCGATGGAGTTTGACGTCGTCATCA
>NZ_JAUZUU010000008.1:0-98796 GCF_031844225.1 Acinetobacter sp. RRD8 | reverse complement strand
ATGCGAAAAATTAAGTATTTAAAAATTATTAGTCGCGAAAGACTAGAAATTTAAAATCCGATTTGTATGTTTTTTGGTAAATCTGTGTTATAAAAAATAAAACGGCATAAAAATTGCTTATAAAATGGGGTTTTCTATTAAGGGGGTAACAATGAGATTATCAGTGGGCATAAAAATTGCGAACTCGCTGTCATTAACTCCACAATTACAGCAGGCAATTCGGCTATTACAACTTTCAAGTCTGGAATTGGAACAAGAAGTTCAGTTGCAACTTGATAGTAATCCTCTATTAGAAAAAGTTGAAGAGCAAATTACCCTCGAAAGCTTATCTACCATTGAATCAAATAATGAAAATAACGATCTAACCAATGAACTTAACGCCGATCATCTGCCTGATGACTTACCTGTAGATACCGATTGGGATGATGTTTATACCCATCAACCTACAAGTCTGGGGGCGGCCGAGTTCGAAGAGCGTGAAGATAATCGTCAAGGGCATCAGAGCCTGCAAGAATATATGCTGGAACAGATTAATCTGTTGAATTTTTCACAGGTTGATAAATTAATCGCTTATTGCATCGTCGACTCTCTGGACGACAAAGGTTTTTTAGATGCAGAGTTGAGTGAAATTACTGCATCAGTACAACATTTACTCTCTTCTATGGGCTTTGAAGAAGAAATTGAAGATGATGAAGTTGCCGTTGTATTAAAGCATATTCAGCGTTTGGATCCGGTGGGTGTGGGTTCTAGAAGCTTGGCAGAATGCCTATTAGTTCAACTTGATAATTTACCTGCGTCAACGCCTTGCCGAAATGATGCGATCAAACTTCTGCAACATTATGAATTGTTGATTACCAATGAGCTTCCTAAGCTGATCAAACAGACTGGCTTAAATCCAGAGCAGTTGCGCTGTGCTGTAGATTTGCTAAAAACATTAAAACCGCATCCTGGTCTGGAATTTGAAAATAAGGAATCGGATTATCAGGTGCCAGATGTCGTGGTGATGAAAAAGAATAACTGCTGGCAAGTCAATTTAAACTCGGATGTGCTGCCAAAGTTACGCGTCAATTCTTTTTATGCCAAAATGATTCGTCGTGCAGATCAAAGCGATGATAATCAGTACCTGCGTAATCAGATGCTGGAAGCGAAGAACTTTATTAAAAGTATCGATGAGCGGCATAAAACATTATTGAAAGTCGCGACTTGTATTGTGGAACATCAAAAAATGTTCTTGGAAATTGGGGCGGAAGGCATGAAACCTCTGGTTTTAAGAGATATTGCCGAAGAAGTTGAATTGCATGAGTCTACAGTTTCTCGGGTAACCACCAATAAATATATGCTGACCCCACGTGGATTGTTCGAGTTGAAATATTTCTTCTCGAGTCATGTCGGGACTACATCAGGTGGTGAAGCATCTTCTACTGCTATCCGTGCCAAAATCAAAAAACTGATTTCCGAAGAAAATGCCCGTAAGCCTTTGTCTGATAATGCAATTGCCAATATGTTAAAAGATGAAGGCATTGATGTGGCACGACGTACGGTGGCGAAATATCGTGAATCGTTACATATTCCTTCATCTTCTGAACGAAAAGTCTTGATCTAAAATTTGAAATCTGGCTATTCTAGAGATTCATTATGACAGCATAATGAATCTTTTTTTCTTTTGAGGAGCAGTAAAATGATTTGATCCAGGACTTAAAATACGGATATTTTATTTATAAGTTGCTGCATTTAAATTATTTTATATTGTGACTCTTCTAATCCTAACGAAGGTGAGGGATAGAACTATGCAAATAACAATTCGTGGACATCATTTATCGATTACGCCAGCTATTGAAGAAAGTATAAAAACCAAGTTTTCACAGATGACGAAGCACCTAGATCAGGTGAATAGTATGCAAGTGAAACTCTCGAAAGATCATCAAATTGATAAACGCTCTAGAAAGGGCAGTAGTAATCATATCGCAGAGGCTATTATCCGATTACCGGGCATTGAATTTTTTGCTCACGCCACCGCAGATGATATGTATACCTCAATTAAAATATTGACCGAAAAATTGAAACGGCAGATTGATCGATACCGGGAAATGCATTTACAGCAGCATCCTTTAGCTCTATAAAGGACAAATGATGAAAAAGAGGTTTTAAAAGCCTCTTTTTTTTATATATATAATGTATGGATCCATGAATTATTTTTGCTATTTATAGTAAAATGGCTCGTTTTACACCCTTAGTCCTATAAGAGGTCTTGTGATGAATAATGAACAGCTCGCTGAAATTTTAGAAGCCGCTTTTCCAGAGGCGGATGTTGCTGTGAGTGGTCAGGGCGGAAAATTTGATCTCCGTATTGTGGATGATCAATTTGAAGGTAAGCGTCCAGTTGCACGCCAACAAGCTGTTTATGCTCCTCTCAATGCCCATATTGCCAGTGGTGCAGTTCACGCAGTAACGATTCGCGCGATGACAAAAGAAGAATGGCGCAAAGCAAGCTTATTTGGAGCTTAATCATTTAATGGATAAATTTTTAATTCAGGGCGGTATCAAGCTCGAAGGTGAAGTGCGCATTTCTGGTGCAAAGAATGCAGCACTTCCATTATTGGCAGCAATGATTCTTGCTGATACCCCGATTACGCTCAGAAATGTTCCTAATCTAAAAGATGTCAATACGTTGGTGAAGCTGATTGCTGGTCTTGGGATCACCATGACTTATGAAGGCGATACGGTTGTTGCTGATACTTCTACATTAGATAACCAGTTCGCACCGTATGAGCTCGTAAAAACTATGCGTGCTTCTATTTTGGTGCTTGGTCCATTATTGGCGCGCTATGGCAGTGCAAAAGTGTCTTTACCAGGCGGTTGTGCGATTGGTTCCCGTCCTGTCGATCAGCATTTGAAAGCTTTAGAAGCTTTAGGCGCCGAGATTGAAGTCGAAGCCGGTTATGTACATGCCAAAGTCGATGGTCGCCTGAAAGGTGGCGAAGTTGTCTTTGATATGGTGACTGTGGGTGGGACAGAAAATATTCTGATGGCTGCCGTGTTGGCCGATGGTGTGACCACGATTCGCAATGCAGCACGTGAACCTGAGATCACTGATCTTGCGCAAATGCTGATCAAGATGGGTGCCAAGATTGAAGGTCTAGATACCGATACTTTAATTGTGACCGGTGTCGAACGTCTGCATGGCTGTGAATATGCGGTTGTTGCTGACCGGATTGAAACCGGTTCATATCTGGCAGCAGCAGCGATCACTGGCGGTCGTATCAAAACCACGCATACTGATCCGTCCCTGATGGAAGCGGTGCTGGACAAGTTTGAAGAAATGGGCGCAGAAGTGACCCGTGGTGACGACTGGATTGAACTGGATATGCTGGGTAAACGTCCGAAAGCTGTCAGCTTCCAAACCTTACCACATCCAGAATTTCCAACCGATATGCAAGCCCAGATTATGGCTGTGAATGCCATTGCTCAAGGCTTTGCGACAATTTCTGAAACGATTTTTGAAAACCGTTTCATGCATGTTCCTGAATTGGCACGTATGGGTGCCAATATTCAGGTAGAAGGTAATGATGCTGTGGTAACGGGTGTAGAAAAACTTTCTGCCGCACCCGTAATGGCAACAGATTTACGTGCTTCGTTCTCTTTGGTGCTGGCAGCACTTGCCGCTGAAGGTGAAACGCTGATTGACCGCATTTATCATATTGACCGCGGTTATGAAGATGTAGAAGCAAAGTTACAAAGTTTAGGTGCCCAAATTAAGCGAGTAAATTAATGAGCGATATGAGAAACGATGATCCAAACTTTGACGTAATGGGCAATTTTGATCATGGTTTAACTTTGGCATTAAGTAAGGGGCGTATCTTAAAAGAGACTTTACCTTTGCTAGAAACAGCAGGGATTAATCTTTTAGAAGATCCTGATAAATCTCGTAAATTGATTTTCCCGACCACGCATAAACAGGTTCGTATTCTAATTTTACGTGCTTCAGATGTACCGACTTATGTTGAAAATGGTGCAGCCGATATTGGCGTGGCCGGTAAAGATGTATTGATGGAACATGGTGCACAAAATGTCTATGAACCATTGGACCTGAAAATTGCGGTATGTAAATTGATGACCGCCGGTAAGGTGGGGATGCAACGTCCTAAAGGTCGCTTAAAAATTGCGACCAAGTACGTGAATTTGACCCGTCAATACTATGCCAGCTTGGGTGAGCAGGTTGATGTGATCAAGCTGTATGGCTCCATGGAACTTGCACCACTGGTCGGTCTGGGCGATTACATTGTTGACGTCGTAGATACAGGTAATACCTTGCGTGCCAATGGTCTGGAGCCACTTGAAGAAATTTGCAAAGTGTCTTCGCGTTTAATCGTGAATAAAGCCAGCTTCAAGCGTAAGCAAGCGTTGTTAAATCCGATTCTGGCACAGCTTGAAAAAGCCGTAGAAGAACGTGAAAAGGCCAAACAGGCTTAAATTTTTTGCATAAAAAACCGTCCTTTTAGGGCGGTTTTTTTTATTCGATTGAACATAAATACGATGTAAATTCTTTCATCAATTTTACCAAAAGCTATTTCCAATAAAACTCATAGGGCTAGAGCACTATAGCTGCCGACAAAAGTCTGGAAAACAGGTAAACTAAAGCCTTCGAATTCAAACCTGATGGGTAAATTGATGCGACGTTTATCGACCCAAGATCAAAACTTCAAGCAAGCATTTGCTGACTTGTTGGCTTTTGAAACTGTTAATGATCCTGAACTTTTAAAAACTGTAGATCAAATTATTGCTGATGTTCGTCAGCATGGTGATGCTCAAGTTCTTAAACTCACTCAACAGTTCGATCGACATCCGGCGCATCAATTTTCAGATTTAGAGTTAAGCCAAGAGCAACTGCAAGCTGCCTTCGAGGGTTTGACGACTGAAGTGCGCGAAGCTTTAGAGCTTGCTGCAGCACGCGTGCGCGAGTTTCACCAGGCACAAAAACAGGACGGCTGGACCTATGTCGATGCTTTAGGAAATACGCTTGGTCAGAAAGTCACTCCACTGGATCGTGTTGGGATTTATGTACCGGGTGGTCTGGCGTCTTATCCATCTTCAGTATTGATGAATGCGGTGCCTGCACATGTCGCAGGTGTGCCGGAAATTATTATGGTGGTGCCTGCGCCGAATGGTGAGTTAAATCCATTGGTACTGGCGGCTGCATATCTGGCAGGTGTAACGCGTGTCTTTACGATTGGTGGCGCGCAAGCAGTTGCGGCATTGGCTTATGGTACAGAAACTGTCCCAGCAGTAGATAAAATTACTGGCCCGGGCAACCGTTTTGTTGCTGCAGCAAAACGTGCAGTGTTTGGTCAGGTCGGCATCGACATGATTGCAGGGCCTTCTGAAATTTTGGTATATGCCGAAGGCCAAAATAATGCTGAATGGCTGGCCATGGATTTACTTTCGCAAGCTGAGCATGACACTGTGGCACAAGCCATTTTCATCACACCAGATGAACAGTTGCTAAATGCCGTTGAGCAGGTGATTGAAATGCACTTGGCAACATTACCGAAGGCGGAAATTGCCCGTACTTCGATTGCCAATCGTGGTGCTTTAGTCTTGGTAAAAGACCGTCAAGAAGCGTCAGATTTGATTAATCAGGTAGCGCCTGAGCATTTGATGTTATGTTTAGATGATGCAGAAGCAATGTCTGATAGCATTCGTCATGCAGGTGCAATCTTTATGGGTCGTTATACGCCTGAAGCCATTGGTGATTACTGTGCCGGGCCAAACCATGTCTTGCCAACTTCAGGTACTGCGCGTTTTTCATCGCCACTTGGTGTCTATGATTTCCAGAAGCGTTCAAGTTTGATCATGTGCTCACAAGAAGGTGTAAAAACTTTAGCAAAAACTGCGGATATTTTGGCGCAACAAGAGAACTTGGATGCACATGCACAGTCAGCACGTTATCGTTATCAATCATAAATAGCATTACAACCTCTCCCTGACCCTCTCCTAAAAGGAGAGGAGAATTTAAACCACAAAAATCTTGTGTCTTTATTAATGAAAATTCCTCTCTTGCGCCATATATGGCTCAGGGAGAGGTTAGGAGAGGGTTTAAAGAGAATATAAAATGAATATCACAACAGAACAAATGCGTTTTTGGAGTCCTGAAGTACGTGAATTAGAACCGTATACCCCAGGCGAACAACCAAAAATCCAGAATATTTTAAAACTTAATACCAATGAAAATCCGTATCCACCATCACCCAAAGTGGTAGAAGCGGTTCAAAAGGTACTTGCGAATTCGGCGGATGTTTTGCGTCTGTATCCTGACCCGGATGCATCAGAGTTGAAACAGGCGATCGCTAAACAGCAAAATGTACCTGTAGACACTGTCTTTGTCGGCAATGGCTCAGACGAAGTCTTGGCACATATCTTTAAGGCTTTTTTTGTTCAAAAACAGCCTCTGCTTTATCCAGATATTACCTATAGTTTCTATCCGGTTTATAGTCAGTTTTTTGGCGTCAAAACCAAAATCTTACCATTGAATGATGACTTTGAAATTGTTGTGGATGACTATAAACAAGCTAATGGCGGCATTATTATTACTAATCCTAATGCGCCGACCAGTATTGATCTAGGTTTGGCTGCGATTGAAGAAATTCTGCAAGCCAATCCGGATTCAGTGGTGGTGATTGATGAAGCCTATGTGGATTTTGGTGCTGAATCAGCAGTTAAGCTGGTTGAGAAATATGAGAATTTAGTCGTATGTCAAACCACATCGAAGTCACGTTCTCTTGCGGGTTTGCGTGTTGGTTTTGCGATTGCTCAGTCCCATTTAATTGCAGCACTGGAAGCAGTCAAAAATAGCTTTAACTCTTATCCGATGAACCGTTTTGCGATTGCTGCAGCGGTCGCTTCATTTGAAGATCAAGCCTACTTTGAAGCACAAAATGCAAAAGTGATTACGAGTCGTGAAAAGTTGGTGTCCCAATTAAATGAGCTTGGTTTTAAAGTTTTACCATCGAGTGCCAACTTTATTTTTGCCTCATTGCCATCTAAGGATGCAGGTGAGTTGGCCAGCGAACTACGTGAACGTGGCATTATCGTGCGTTATTTTGACAAGCCACGTATTAACCAGTTCTTGCGAATTACTATTGGTACAGATGAGCAAAATCAGCGTTTAGTCGATACACTAAAAAATGAGATTTTGGTGTGATTAAAATCCCTCTTAGCCTCCCTTTGAAAAGGGAGGATTTCCCTCCTTTACTAAAGGAGGGTTAGGGTGGATTTGTAGAAAAAAGCGAGTCAAATGATTCGCTTTTTATTTATTTAGGTTGATACCACGTATTTAACAGATCCAGCATCGCTGAAACTTTATCAAAACATTCTTGATATTCTGCATCACAATCCGAAGAAATGGTAATACCACCACCCGCCCATAAAGAAACATCTTCTTGATATTTTTGGATGGAACGAATCAGAATGTTCCAGGAACCGGTACCATCAAAATTAAAATAACCCATTGATCCACAATAAGCCCCACGTGCTACACCTTCCAGTTCAGCAATAATCTGCATGGCACGAATTTTAGGCGCACCCGTAATTGAGCCACCTGGTAGGGCTGACATTAACACCTCGAAAGGATTGATATCTGCTTTTAAGGTCGCTTCAACTTCGCTCACCATATGATGTACTTGATTAAAACTTTCGATATTAAATAATTTGGGTGTTTTAACCGAACCTGTTTCCGCATACACACTTAAATCATTACGTAATAAATCCACAATCATGACATTTTCTGCTTGATCTTTTTCCGATGCTTTTAATGTTTGTTTAGATTGTTCATCCAGCACTGGATCGCTATGGCGTGGCATGGTGCCTTTAATTGGTTTGGTGATAATTTTCCGATTTTTTTCGAAGTCAATAAATAACTCGGGTGAGCAACTGAGTAATTCAAAATCACCAATACGCAAATAACCCGCATAGGGCGCTTCGGTTAATGTCCAGAATGCTTGGGCAGTGGCTAAGAGGGAGCCTTGGGCACGACCTTTAAATTCTTGGGTCAGATTAATCTGATAGCAGTCACCTGTAACAATATAGTCCTGAATTTTCTGAAAAGCCTGAATATAGACAGATTTAGTCCAGCGTGAGCTACAAGGATTTTTTAAATGAAATGTCGAGTGAATTTTATCTTGATTAAGTAAGTTCTGAATATGATTGAAAATCTGTTCTGCCTGTGGATCATCACTATAGAACATCCAGCCATCAGGGATTGGTTTAATGTAGGAAGAAAATTGACCAATAAATAAACCAGGTTGAGGGCGATCTGAATACTGAATATATTGTTGAGCCGCATAATCGTAGCCGATAAAACCGACATAACCTCCACGAAAGCCATTCTCTTGAGGAGTTTTTAATGCATCGATTGCTAAATTAAACTCAGATGGTCTGGGCTGATAGTGTTCAATCCCTGTTCTTTTAAAAGACTGAATTTGTGATGTCTGGGCAATAAAATATTCTTGAGCGCAGCAGGCAATAAAAGGCTGACCATTATTATTTAAATACACCAGATGATCCAATGTCTTCAATGCGGATAATAGATCTGCAACCAGACGAGATTCAAATTTTAAAGGGCGATGATAGAGAGCTTCGGTCATTCAGTTATGGAGAGTTCAATATGACTCACTATTTTATATCAAGAAGTCAGGAAAATATTTTTAAATCATGAAATACCGTTTATCGGTAAGCGACAGATTGCGACCAACAACAGTTGATCAAAAACTGACTCGACGCTACTTTAAGTGGGCTAGCAAATTACTCAAGGAAAGATGCTTAAGCTGTCAGAAAATAAAAAATACAGCCTAAACACTGAGTAATTCACAACCAAAAAAAATAGTACTCTTGGGAGAGTAAACAATGAAAAAATTTACAAAATTAGTTTTAGCGACTTCAGTTGCATTTAGTGCCAATGCGATGGCGATGCAAGCAATGGATGATGCATCTCTAAGCGAAACAACGGGTCAAGACGGTTTGACAATTGGTATCGGCATCTCGAAAATTGCTATTGAAAAATTATTTATTCATGATAATGACGGTTTGAAAGATGGTTATAATTTAGTTAATCCAACTACTGGGGCCTCAACTCCTCAAACTGCAGCCGCAGGTTCGATCGTGATTCGTGGTACTAGTGATACGGCTATTACAGATGCTGATCGTGTAAATCCTACGACTACGGCACACCATGGTGTATTAATCGGTGCCAATTATGACGATAATGGTGCCTATTTACTCGAGTCCCGTAATCTTGCTGACTTGGTGATCGACTCTGATGCAGGTAACGGTAATCCTTTCATTAATGTTGCTGCACAAGTATCGGGCCTTGATATTAAAATTGGCCGAATTGGGGTTACTGCATCTGGCGTAAAAGGTGCTGGTGAGAATGCGAATACGATTCGTCGAGGTGGTGGTGCTGTTGTAAATGACATCATTAGTGGTTTAGAAGTTAAAACTGGTGTGATAAATGCCAATATTCAACTGGGTGCTGCTCCACAAGGTGCAATGATCAAGATGAATACTGTAATGGTAGGTGGTTTAGAAATTAACAACCTGGGTATTTTAGATAATTCAACAAAAAATCAACCTGTTGGTCTTTCGGGTTCTAGCCCTGTGATTACACGTGAAGCCGGTGAAATCTTTATTGAAAGTATTAAAATTGCAGATGCGAAATCTAATGATTTGACGATTAGCCAAAATATTTCAGTATTTAATGATGCTTATGTAGGTACTTCTACGGATGTGACAAAAGCAGCGCATGTTCGTATTGTAAGTAATGATACTGGGGCGAAAGACCAATACATTAAAGGTATTCATTTAGGTAACCGTAGTGCAGCTTCATCTATCGGTGACATGGAAGTACAGGGGTTACAAACCTTCTACTCTAGAACTCCTGGTAGTTATACAAAAGGTGCAATTATTACTATTTCAGGTCACTAATCTTTATTTTAAAAAAAAGCGCGTGTTTACACGCGTTTTTTTTATGACTAAATCATTTATCCAAAAAATAAAAAAAATACTGTATTTTTTTGAAAAAGCAGGTATCTTTCTAGTTACAGGGAAGTAGAGTGAATGCTCTATAAAAAGAAAAATAGGCACATCATGCCCATTATAAGAAAAGTTAATAATTATGTTAGAGATCGCGTTGGGCTCGGCATTGATGTATTACGCTGCCAAAGAAGCTCTGGATATCAAAAAACAGCCGAATGGTGCTGTTCACTATACTGAAGTTCTTGATTCAAGAAATGACTCTTTTGTGCGTATGCACCGTGAAGCTGTGGAAGTACAACCGGCACTTCTGGATCAGTTTCAGGGCATTGTGCGTCAAGCTTATGATTATAGTTGTGGTTCAGCAGCACTTACGACCCTCCTCAATGGTTATGTCGGTACACAGCTGGATGAGCAGCAAGTCATGAGCGGGCTCATGAAATTCGGTGAAACGGATAAAATTGTTGAACGTCGTAGTTTCTCTCTGCTTGATATGAAGCGCTTTGTCTCGGCCTTGGGACTGGAAAGTGGAGGCTATCGAGGGGAATTCAAAGATTTAGTCAATCAAGATCAGCCCGCTATTGTTCCGATTTCCTATGCGGGATTTAAGCATTTTGTAGTTTATAAAGGTTATAAAAATGGCCGGGTTTATGTTGCAGATCCGGCACTTGGTAATATCAGTTTTGATGAACGGCGTTTTCAGGATATTTGGGAAAATAACACTTTGTTCCTGATTAATGTACCTGAACAATATCGCAAAAATTTTCTAGCATTAAAAGAATCAGATATGCGCCATGTAGAAGATGCTACGATCAATCGCTATGCCTTGGTTGACATGCAGTATCCACAATTTTATATGGACAAAATTGCTGATAAAGCTTCTACGATCCGTATGGACCGTAATCGTAATACAGAGTCAGAACAATTTGGGGAATATCAACATAACTTCCTGAGACTGTATTACAAGAATAAATAAAACGAAAAACAGTAATAAAAATTAAAATGGTGAAATGGATATGAACAGTAAATGGATGAACAAGACGTTCTTGGCACTGAGCATTCAAATGGTAATGGGCGTTGCATTTGCTGCAGAAGAACCAGCACTAGGTGAATACGAAACGGTTGATGAAGAAGTTGTTGTTGAAACTGCTGCATCTGTACCGGCTCAAACCGGGCAGGTCGAAACGCAGACTGCAGAAGAATCAGAACTAGGTGGATATGAAGCAGTTGAAGAGGCTGCCGTGGAAACAGCAGCACCTGTAGAGACTCAGGCTGGCCAGGTAGTAGATGCATCTCAAGCTTTACAGCAACAAGAAGGAGATGCTACTCAGGCAGCTAACCTGGAAGAAGTATTTACGTCAAATGAACGCCAATACTCTCTGATAAAACAAGGCGAAATTTCATCATATTACGATATTGATTATACCTATTATCGGGACACTCAACTCGATATCGAAATGGCTCAGGGCCAATTGTATCAACTACGTGTTCAAGAAAATGCAACACATAGTATGACTAATACTTTCACTTTTCAATATGGCGTGAAAGATAACCTGACCTTGACTGCATCCCTACCTTTAGTGGCTAAAACTGACTTGTTAAAAGATACGTCTACTGCAGGCTTGGGTGATATTAGTCTGGGTGCTCGCTGGGAGCCCTTCCCGCTAAAAGCAGGTCGTCTGCCTCTGATTTTATTTGGTAATTTATCAACTAAAACCGGTGACAGCCCTTATGAAATTAATGCCGCGACAGATCTGGCAGCAGGAAAGGGCTATTACTCTGCTGGAGTGGGTGCTAGTACGCGTAAATACATTGACCCAGTTGTATTGTTTGCATCGGTTTCTGCGAACTATGGTTTTAAAGAATCGGGCCTGAATCAGCGTCGAGGTAGCCGGATTATTGAGGAGTTTGAACCTGGTGTTAGTGGAGGCTTTGCCTTTGGTTTCGCATATTCATTTAACTATGATGTTTCGATGACCATGTCCTATCAGCAAAGCTTTAATACTGGTGCGGAATTTAACTATAACACTGGTGAAAGTTATTCTGCTGCAGATCAGACCAGTTCTACCTTTGCAATTTCCTTAGGTGTGCGAGTCTCTCCAGAAACAATTGTGAATGGTACCGTTGGCTTAGGGCTGACCGAAGATGCACCGGATGTTTCGTTGGGACTGTCATTCCCACTTGATATTTTAGGTTTTGGTAAAAAAATTAGTTAATAGGGGTGTCGTATGAAAAACATTCGACTTAGCCCGTTATTAACAGGAATTATTCTTGCGGGCTGTTCAAGTTATACCTTTGCACAATTGGGAACCAACCTTTCAGTTGATTTACGTGCATTATCCATGGGGAATGCCGTCACTGCAGATCCTCCAGGGGTCAATGCCATCCACTTTAACCCGGCTGCACTGACTAAAATTGATGGTCTGCAAACCGAACAGCAAATCATTGTGGCTAATTTTGATATCCAGCGTGAGTTTTCAGTACCGGCTGGATATAACGTATTTGGCTATTCTGATGATCCTATTGTCTGTAATGACGGTCCTGAAGTTTCATCTGATTTGTGTACCGATTTTAAAGGCCCGGTCAAAGGCGATGTGGAATATGTCAGCCTTTATGTCCCTTTTCTGAAAAAAATGGTGGATTTAGGCGAAGGTCTTCCTTTGACTGCACCTACGATGGGGATCGCATACAATCCCCCTGGATCGAAAGCTACTTATGCGACTGCTGTTTACGCTCCGCTTATGGCAGGCTTTGGTCATGAAGATGGTAACCCGGCAAACTTTATGGGGCAGCAGGTTGCTTTAGAGCGGATTACTTATCTGTCTCCATCTATCGGTTATGAGGTCAATGACCAGCTGTCGATTGGTGCTTCTATCGGGATGTCTTATCAAGCCATCAGGATGAAAACGGACTTGCGTTTCCCGAATGAGTTGATCGGGATGTTGCGTATGATCGACGAAGTCGTGTGTACGCCGTTTAAAGAAAATTCCGATATTATTACAGATATTCTTTTGCTCGGGATCTGTAATGCAGATGAGGGGATGAACCCATTTGGCAAGTTTGGTCAAATGCAACTGGAGCTTGAGCAAAACTTAAGTCCAAGCTATAACCTGGGAATATTGTGGGAACCGCGTGAGGACTTTAGTTTTGGTATGGTGTACCAAAGTGCTGCGAAAATGCGCTTAAAAGGTAAATATCATATTGATAATGCTAAAGCCCCTCAGGAAATGATCAAAGGTTTAATGACCTCACCGACCGGCCAGATTCTGGCTGCAATTCTTGGATTTCCTACTTACATACCATCGAGTGAATCTGGTCTGGTGTCACAGGATTTTGAATATCCGGCGCATTTTCAGGCAGGTATCAAATATAAAGTGATGCCAGATTTGCAAGTAAATTTTGATATTGGCTGGACAGATTACAAGGTCTGGGACGAATTTAAATTTGAATTTGATCGTACCATTTCAGCCCTAAAAATTGCCAAAATTTTGTCTGCCAATGTTACTGACTCAACCTTGGCTTTACCGATGGGATTTGAATCGCCGTGGAACTTTGGTATCGGGATGGAGTATTCCGCTACAGACCGTTTGAAGCTTCGGGCAGGTTATGAACCACGGACCAGTGCTATTCCAAAAAATAAGCGTAATACCATGGTACCGATCAATGGTGCACAGTTATTTGGTTTAGGTGTGGGTTACCGTTTTGATGCAGACACTGATCTGGATCTATCAATTGGTTTCTTGCGTAGCAAAGATCAGATTCCAGCAAATACCAGTAGTTTAGCCAACCAGACAGGGGTAAATAACCTGTTATTAAACCCATATGCAGGTTTAAACGTAAAAACAGATACCAAAATTACAATTTTAGGTTTGAACTATCGCACGCGTTGGTAAGGGAAAAATGATCAAGACAAGGAACGTTGGATTGACAGCGGTACTGGCATTAAATCTGGTATCCGTGTCTTTTTATACAAGCGCTAAAGAATTTATTACGATTATTGGTCCAGATGGCCGACCATTAGTCGTACCCCGTAATAATGCAGAGAAAAAAACTGAAGACAAATCTCGATTGTTGAAAAAAGTAGAAGCTGCAATAGTTCAGCCTGTAACTGTAAGACAAAACATAGAAAAATTGCCCGTCGTAGAAAATAGGCAAGTTAAACTTAAGCATGACCATAATATGGTTGTACAACCAGTACAACCAGTACAACCAGTACAACCAGTACAACCAGTACAACCAGTACAACTGCATACTGTGCAAGAAAAGATTCAGTCTAAACCACAATTAAAACCTGAATCTCAAGCTATTCAAAATCCTGATATTGGAGCTGGATCTTCTGTTGCTATTATACAAAAACCGGGATTTAGCCAGGTTGAAGGCATTGAATATGTGGATAGTGAGTATCTGGAAAATAAAGAATTTAATTTGGAAGGCAAAAAACGTTTCTATAGCATGCCCGAAGGAGTACTAGATAAAAATATTGGAACTACCCGGATCCAGACAATTGAACGTGAAAAAGGGGTGGGACAATCCGTATTAAAATCCTTGTTTCAAACGCCAGAAGTAGATTCTGGTCCTGTGGTACTGGCTCAAAGTTATTATCGTATTTCACAGTCGGAGACCATCGATAGCTTGGGCAAACAGTGTTTTAATGATAAGAAAATTAAAAAAGCTAAAGAAATCAGCCTTAAAAAAGCAGTTAACCTCTGGCCTCGTGCGCCTCTTAAAGCAGACCAATTTGATTTTGAAGTGGTAAAGCTTCAATCCGATATCCAGAATATTCAGATCAATTCTTATGCCTCTAGCCAGAAAAATCCAACGTATTATTGGCCTTTTGTTGTGTTTTTAGACAGTCGTGGTTGTGTGCTTGAAGGAGCGGGTGGTTTTAAAAATCAGGAAGGACAGGCGAATATTATTCAACATGAGCGTATCGAAGGGATTCTCCAGATTCCTGCTCAAAGTGAATATATATTATTGACGCCTTTGGCCTCAGCAATAGATGTTGAAGACAAGATGCTGATAAATCATGGACAACTAAAATTAGTCGCCATTCGATAAGGACTATTCGAGTACAAAAAGATGAAAAATAAAATATTATTTCCATTTGCTTTAACCACACTTTTAACGGCACTGAGTGGGTGTGGTGGGGAAAGTGCCAATGTCATTCCAGAAAAAAATGATGAAGCCACGACCAATGGTACTTGTACCCAAGGTACAACTAACTGTGTGGAATGGGGGCTGGAATATCCGCTCGATGGTTTGAACTTTAACTGTAGTAGCGATACAGAAAATACCTTTATTACGTTATTTGATAGTAAAAACGGGGTTGCTTCTGGAACCTGTCAAAAGACGGATAATATTGAATTTTATATTCAAAGTTTTGCTTCGCGCAAGATTAATTTAGGTCAAATTAAACTCAGCGATTATGCTAGTTTTAGTGCCCAGACCCAGCTGCCGCGTTTAAGTGTCATCGATATTGCAACTGGGATTGCTCGACGTCCGGTAGGGGATTTGGTGCCTAATGATCCTACCGTTCAGGTGGCCATGCGTCTGGTTAAAATTCTGCAAGCTTTGGCGCTAGAAGAAGGGCGTATTATTAATCCATCTGATGTACAACCTTTGTATATTACTAAAGAGATGCGTAAAAACCTGGCGAAAACCAGTGAGAATATCAATTTGATGGATGCCGATTTGGCGACCAAAATTAAAGATTTTGTTGATATCAGCACAATTTCGGATGAGGTGGCTTTTGCCACCGTTAAAAAACTGGTGACGATTGCTAACGCAGCCGTGTATCAGCCAGAATTTTCATTATTCTCAACTTCAGGCGTAATTGGTAGTAACCTGACGGGTTCAGATGGACTGGTGGGCTGTAATCAAAGCCCTTGTGATATTAAGAATAAGAATACTAAATATTTATTTGGCCATTTTATGCTGATTACCGATCGCCAGGGCTATACCTTTGGCAGCGGCTTACAATGGCGTGATAATGAGTTAACTCTGGCTAAAGAAAATTTATCTTCCTTAGGGGGGATTAATGCTCAACTCATCCGTAAGGTGAAACCGGTACAAATGACCGCTGATCCGCAAAGTTCATGGATTCATCCAACCAGTAAAACCATTAACACGCCTTACCGCTTGAATATTGCAAATAATGCGACTCCGCTTGAGTTGTATCAAGGCAGATTATTGAATGATTATGTGATCGCCGGTAAAGAAGCTTTCTATAAGATGGTGACTGACAAAAAATCGCTGGATACTTCCGATCAAGCCAACTTGGGGTTGTGGCGTTTGCAGGCCGATGGTGAAAACTATATGGGAAGCATTGATCTCTATAAGATTTTCCCAATTAGTTATCTGGATCGTCAGGTCTTTAAAACAGCACAGAACGTGGCAGATAAGGAGAAATATATCTTCCCAATGTATGCCAATCTGGAATTTAAATTTACAGATATCACTGTCAGCCCAATTACTTTAGGAATTGTAATTGACAGTAATGGTGATGTACGCACCAATATGCAATCTTCCAGCAATTTCGCGACTGATCCGGTGAATGGCTGTCAAGGTGATGTATTGGCAGCTACGCTCTTAGATCATCAAGGCATACAACAATATCGCCTCGGGACTTTGGGACGTGCATTTGTGGCTGATAAAGCGGTTTCCATGCGCCTGATTTTGGCTAATGAAAAGTTTGGTAATATCAATGGCGCATTGGTAGGGGTAGACTCACGCATCCAGTCTTCACCGGATTCTAGGGATTCGATTGTGATCGGTGGTGCACTGCTTAATTTGTCTAATGTGTTGGATACTAATGTTGGCCAGAATGGGCGTGTAACTTTCCTGAATTCGGCAGGTGATGGGGTACAATGGGCCAATACCTATGCGAGTTTTCAAAAAGTTTATAATAATAACAATGAGGGTGAAACACCGGCAGATATTAGCTTGGCAAAATTAAATGGTGGTTCGGTTGAGTTTAAACTCGCGGATTGCTATCAAGTCAAAGCTAAATAATATTCCTTAAAAATAAAAAAATCCCATCTTAGTATGGGATTTTTTATACAGATTAGATTTAACCCGTGTGGTCTAGACGTGTGCCTAAGGTTTCCAGATGCATTGGAAAAGTGTTGCTTTTACGATCTTCAAAATAATGTCTGAGGGTGTGTTCTACACTCGGGAAGGCAAGTTCAGTCCAGGGAATATCTGCTTCATCAAATAAACGTGCTTCGATGGTCTCTTCACCCGCACCAAATTTTCCATCAATCAGATTGGCTTTAAATAGCACATAAATCTGACCAATACGTGGAATGTTATACATACAGTACAACTGTTCAATGTCTACTTCAGCTTCGGCTTCTTCGCGGGTTTCCCGGGCAGCCCCTTGCTCCATGGTTTCAAACAGTTCCATATAGCCGGCAGGTAAAGTCCATAAGCCATAGCGTGGTTCAATGGCACGACGGCACAACAGTACTTTGTTCTCGAATAAGACTAAAGCACCACAAATTACTTTCGGATTAATGTAATGAATAGAGCCGCATGAATCACATACGCTGCGAATTTGCTGATCGCCCAAAGGAATTTTAGCAGTGGTTTTATGTCCACAATTCACACAGAAGTTCATATTCATCATCAATGATAAAAGTATGCTCAGAATAACTGAAAAACCAAAATTTGGCATCATTTCTCTCCCGCCCAGACTAAAATCAGCTATGATGAAATTATGATCATTGCTAGGGCTGAAAGAATGGATGCATGTGAATTGACACACAGGTTGCAGCAACGCTTACGTTTTTCCAAGCGTATCCGATCTGCGCATGCTGCCGTGTTGATTGCAATTACAGATGAAGCTGACCCAAAAGTATTGCTGACGCGCCGTTCAGCTTATTTGAATAACCATGCCGGAGAAGTCTCATTTCCGGGTGGCAAGCGCGATCCGCAAGATACCAGTAATATTGTGGTGGCTTTAAGAGAAGCCTATGAGGAAACGGCACTCAATCCTTTTGATGTACATTTAATGGGTGATTTACCCATGCAAAAAGCTCGTAATGGCATGTTGGTCAAACCGATTGTGGGATTGATTCCTCCACAAGTGAAGCTGATTCCACAACCGACGGAAATCGACCGGATTTTCTTTGCCTCATTGCAGCATTTGCTTGAAGTGACGCCCACGCCTTATGAAGTTCGCTTTGCCCAGCAATCTTTATATTTTCCGAGTATGCGGGTAGAAAATGAAGTGGTTTGGGGCTTGACCGCGCGTATGCTGATTTCTTTATTTCAATATGGGCTGGATTATAAAAAAGACTGGCCATTCTTGCTTAATTCTCCAACGTTTAAACGCTCCAAATTTTTTTAACCATTGAACAGGATTTTATCAATGTTGTATAAATTTCAGGGATATATACCCACTGCTACACATCAGCCCTGGGATGGCTGGGTGGCACCGACGGCAACGGTGATTGGACAAGTTGAACTTGGACGACAAGTCAGTGTCTGGTTTGGGGCTGTAGTACGTGCAGATAACAGTAAAATTAAATTGGGTGACTTTAGTAATGTGCAGGAAAATGCAGTGTTGCATACGGATGCAGGCATTGAGATGCACATTGGTGATTATGTGACAATCGGCCATCAGGCCATGCTGCATGGTTGTACCATTGGCGATAACAGCCTGATCGGGATTCAAGCAATCATTCTAAACAATGCCGTGATTGGCAAGAATTGTATTATTGGTGCCAATGCCTTGATTCCGGAAGGCAAGATCATTCCAGACAATTCCGTGGTGATGGGCTCACCCGGTAAAGTGGTGAAAACGCTGGATGATGACAGTATTCAAAAATTAACAATGAGCGCCATGCATTATGCCGAGCATTTTCAGAAATTTCGGGATTTGGAAGAAGTGCAACTCTAAGGCACTCTTTTAATGAGTGAATCATAAGCCTAGATTTTCTAGGCATTTTTGTATCTGTTTCGGGAAAATCTCGCGTAGCGGATATGAGTGGAGTATCATATCCGCGTTTTTTATATTCTCTGAATTAAGGTTGTGCATGAAAGTGCTGGCATTGGAGACTGCCAATGAGCAGTGTTCCGTTTCTGTAATCGATGATACTCAAGAACTATTTTTTCAGCTTGATGCGCGCGCCAAGGCACAAACGCAAACGATTCTCCCGATGATTGAACAAGGTCTGCAAGATC
Source organism: Acinetobacter sp. RRD8 (assembly GCF_031844225.1). Lineage (GTDB taxonomy): Bacteria > Pseudomonadota > Gammaproteobacteria > Pseudomonadales > Moraxellaceae > Acinetobacter. Next base: position 79,587 of record NZ_JAUZUU010000008.1, on the reverse strand, counting down.
TTGGGCTGGCCATTGCTGATTTGACCGCGATTGCCTTTAGTCGTGGTCCGGGTTCTTTTAGCGGTGTGCGTATTAATGCTGCCGTGACTCAGGCCTTGGCTTGGTCAAATGATGTGCCGGTAATTCCGGTGTCGACTTTGCAGGCTTTGGCACAAGCAGCCTACCGCTTGCACGGTCTGACTGAAGTGTCTGCGGTATTGGATGCGCGCATGAGCGAAGTCTATATCGCGAGCTATCAAGTGGATGCACAAGGAATTATGCAACCGGTTGATGATGAGCAACTGTTAAGTTATGCAGAAGGCAGCCAAGCTGTACGCTTTACCCCGGTCGGCTCAGGCGCTGAACTGGTACAAAGCGAAACTTCAATTTATAAAGATGTGCATGCGACCGCACAGGATATCGCCAGCATTGCACGTGCAGCGGCACAAGTAGAAAACTGGGTGAGTGCAGAATTGGCATTACCCGTATATTTACGCGATAACGCGTGGAAAAAAATTCCAGAACAAGGCAAAGCATAATTAATTAGGATAAAGCATGGATCTTTTACTGCTACTCAAAGCGGCCATCATGGGTATTATCGAAGGCATTACCGAGTTTTTGCCTATTTCCAGTACCGGCCATTTGATTTTGGCATCAGAATTAATGAATTTCTGGACCAAGGAAAAGAGTGATGTATTCGTCATCGCGATCCAGATGGGGGCAATTGCTGCCGTTATTTATGAATATTGGGCACGTCTTTGGGGTGCAGCGACCGGGATTGTCAGCGGTGAACCGCAAGGTCGCCGTTTAGGCATTGGCCTGATTCTGGCTTCTATTCCGATTATATTGATTGGTCTGACGCTGGGACAAACCGTCAAACAATTACTGTTTAATGATATTGCGATTGCCATTGGTTTAATTGTCGGTGGTCTGATCATTATCTGGATTGAAAAGAATCCACCACAAGTCCGTGTCCATGAAGTTGAAGAACTCAGCATTAGAGATGCGATCTGGATTGGCCTAATTCAGGTTCTATCCTTGATACCGGGTACTTCCCGTTCAGGCGCAACCATTATCGGTGCGATGTTCCTCGGTGTGTCCCGTAAGGCAGCGACTGAATTTTCATTTTTCTTGGGTATTCCGGTCATTATCGGCGCTGGCCTGCTGGACCTTTATCAAAGCTATGATGTCTTAAATACGACTGAAGACTGGACCGTGATCGGAGTTGGGCTTCTGGTTTCCTTTATCTCGGCATTGATATTAATCCGTGCGCTGGTCGCTTATGTGGCTAAACGCGACTTTATGATCTTTGCCTGGTATCGTATTGCTTCGGGTCTGCTGATTTTATTATTTGCCTATACAGGTTGGAAATTATGGTAAGCGCGATTCGCTTATATGCCGAATCTGACTATCAAGAGAAAGCACAGCACTTTGAGGCTGTGCTTTCTTCTCGTGGGGTACAGGTTGAGATTGAAACTGTTGAAAAACTCAATGCACGTTTTTTCCGTTTAAATCCTGAACTGGCCCTCTGTGTCGATGCTGACGGACTCTGGTTATGTGCCAACGGCATGAAGATGCAACCGGACTGGCAAGCAGAAACTGGACGTTTAAAACGTGCATCTTTAAAGTCAGAAATGATTGCACGTGCCTGTAATTTAAGTGAAAAACCAAGCTTGGTTGATGCGACTGCAGGTCTAGGACATGACAGTCTGTTGATGGCACATTTAGGCGCGCAAGTGACTCTGGTTGAACGGCATCCGGTTCTATTCACCTTGCTGGAAGGTAGCCATATACGTGCCCAGTCGGATGCATTCCTGAGTCAGGTCGTATCCCGGATTCATTTGGTCTTTTCTGATTCAGCCGATTATCTGCAGCAACAGGCCCAGCAGCATAAAGTTGTCGATGTAGTTTATCTTGATCCAATGTTTCCACAGCGGGATCAAAACCAGCAGGCAGTCAAAAAGCAGGCGCAGGTCAAAAAACAGATGCAGCTGTTGCATATGTTATTGCCTGAAGATGGTGAAATGGATCTGGGCGATAATCTTCTGGAACTGGCACAGAAAATTGGCAAACGTGTCGTGGTCAAACGTCCGCGTCTGGCGGTATTTCTGGCCGGAAAAGAGCCAAATCATCAATGGCAAGGCGATGCTTGTCGCTTTGATGCGTATTTTCAGCATGAACTTGTAGCTGAATAGGATAATGGCTTCTTTATTAAGCAAAGATTTGTTATATATTTAAAATTAGCATTGATTAAATGCTTATCAAGCATAAACTTATTCAGCACATTAGCGAGCCACTCATCTCCTTGAAATCCTATGATCGACTTTAAACCCTCCATTAATTTTTGGCACGATTTTAAGAGCAACCAAATTGCCGGGATGTGGTTATTTCTGGGGTCGAGGCGTTCTTTACAACTGGTCCGTCCATCCATCATGCAACTGGTGTTCTGGGGGATCTTAGGGGGCTGCGCCAACAGTTTGTTTAGCTGGCTCAGTTCAGGCCGTATGGGAGATTTTAACTCTCAAGGCCTGATCAGTTATGCGCTTTGGCCTTTCATTGCCCTGATTGTCGGTATTTTTCTTTCGCAACGGGTCAATAATCCACGCTTGATGCTGGTGCCAGCCTTGTTATGGTTGGTGTTAGATACCCATATCATGCTGTTCCAGTGTCTGATTCAGTATCTGGGTGATCTGGATTATCTGCCTTATATCCTTTACGACTATATTCCAACGCTCTTTGTCATGCTGTTTGTCTGGCAAAGTCTGGCAGTGGTCTGGGTGATTTCACATGAATTAAAATGGCCGTGGTGGGAACGTGCGCTGATTATGCTGGCGACTTTGTTTACGCTAGTAGTTTGGCAGATTTCAGTCAAAGATCAGCCGATCTGGAAAGTCGAAGAAATTCCACCGAGTTTTGCCGAAGATGCTTTCTATGCCCAGCCAACTTTGCTGAATAAAGCGCTGGAAAATATCGAGTATGGTGAATTTGCACAGTCACACTGGTATTTCATGGGGGTAGCCGGAGCGAGCTATCAGGATGTATTCCATTCTGAAGTTGAGCGGATTAAAGAGCAGTTTGATACCCGTTTTGGTACTTTTGGCCGATCGATTGCCTTGGTCAATCACCCAGCGACACGTACCACTATGCCCATTGCTTCCAAAACCAGTATGGAGCTGACATTGCGCCGTATGGGGCAGCAGATGAACCGTGAAAGTGACGTATTATTTTTATATATGACCTCTCACGGTTTGCCGAATGTATTTGAAATGGAAAATGCCCCACTGGATCTGGCGCAGGTTGATCCAAAATGGTTGCGTGAAACACTAGATGCATCAGGCATACGTTGGCGCGTGATCGTAATCTCGGCCTGTTTTTCAGGCAGTTTTGCTTCTGCTTTACAGAATGACAATACCTTGGTGATTACGGCTTCGGCAGCTGATCGGCAGTCTTTTGGCTGTTCGAATGAAGCGGATTATACCTATTTTGGTCGTGCGTTCTTTGATGAAGCCATGCGTGAAAATAGCAGCTTGCAAAGCGCTTTCGCACAGGCCACAGATACCGTAGCAAAATGGGAATCAGCTCAAGGTTTTGAGCCATCAGAACCGCAATGGGTCATCGGCAAGAATATGGAATTGATGTTGCCACAACTGGAGCAACGTTTATTTCCCCAGAACAGTACGGCAACAGCATCTCCCTAGATCAATGTCATCCACAGACTGGTTGCAATAATAAGGAATAGCCATGGAACTTATACAGAACAATAGAAGCTTTGAAGGTGAACAGCGGATTTATCGTTTTGATTCGCGCTATCTTAAATCCCCGACCAAGTTTGGCATTTTTCTGCCGCCTCAAGCTTTAGAGGGCCACAGCTGTCCTGCATTATTCTATCTGGCAGGTTTGACCTGTACTGAAGAAACCTTTGCCATCAAGGCACATGCACAGCGTCTAGCGGCACAGCTTGGCTTGATCCTGATTACACCAGATACTTCGCCGCGTGGCGAAGGTGTGGCAGAAGGCGACAACTGGGATATCGGTCAGGGTGCGGGTTTTTATATCAATGCTACCCAGGCACCATGGGCTGAACACTATCAGATGGAAAGCTTTATTGTCGATGAGCTTTACGCACTGGTCACTGAGGAATTCGTGATCCATCCCGGCAAGATCGGCATCTTTGGCCACTCTATGGGCGGTCATGGCGCATTGACTCTGGCATTTAAATATCCAGAAAAATTCAAATCTGTTTCAGCCTTTGCACCAATTTGTGCCCCGAGCCAGTGTCCTTGGGGCGACAAAGCATTCTCGAATTATCTGGGTACTGAGAAAGAGGAATGGCTGAAACATGATGCAACCGCTTTGGTTCAGGAAAAGGGCGCCTTATTTAGCGATATCCTGATTGATCAGGGTTTTTCGGATCAGTTCTATAGTCAGCTTAATCCAGCCTTGTTTCAGCAAGCTTGTGATGCCGTGAACCAGCCGCTAACTTTGCGTGAACATCAGGGCTATGATCATGGTTATTACTTTATTCAAAGTTTCGTAGATGACCATTTGCAATTCCATGCCGTGCAGTTAAATCCTTAAAGCAAGACTGCACACATCTAGCAGTACTAAAAAGATTAAAAAACCTCCAAAATTTTTTCACATTCTGGGGGTTTTTCTTTTAATATCAGGTGTATAAAAGTATAAAAAATTGGGGTCGTCATGCAGCAGACAGCAGACGGTATTCGTGCCAGTGAGCCATTATTTCCAGCTGCTTCAAGTTTTTCGACTGAAGCCACGCCTTCAGTCCGCCCCAAATATCAGCGTTATGGATTCAGATTTCATGGCAGTGCATCCGAATATTTTGGTATCTGGATGGTGAATCTGATGCTGACCATAGTGACATTGACCTTGTACAGCCCTTGGGCCAAGGCACGCCGTATGCGTTATTTCTACGGCAATACCCAATTTTTAAACCATCGCTTCGACTTTGTGGCCATGCCGAGCCGGATCCTGCTGGGTCGTCTGTTTGCACTGGAACTGTATCTGGTTACCGTCGTACTGACCAACTATTCAATCCTTGCCACCAGTTCTTTATTAATGGTCGCTGCGCTGTGTTTGCCTTGGCTTATTCGGATGACGCTGAAATTCAAGGCCCGAAATAGCAAATATGGCAATGTGCGTTTTTATTTTAATGGCAGCAACCGCGAGGCTTATAGGGTCTTATTTCTAGCCATCCTGCTCAATATCTTTACTTTGCTGCTGTTTAGTCCGGTGATGATCTGGCTCTATAAACGCTATTGCTTTAATCATTTATCGATTGGTCAGTTGCAATTCAAGCTGAATATTAACTGGTCCAAGTTTATGTCTGCCGTTTATCTGCCCTTGGGGCTTTGCCTGCTGGTTGGTATTGGCTGGCTTGCAGCAGTAGTGTACTGGGTGGACCGGATTGGAACCAATTTGTTTAGTCTGGGTTTACTGCTTAGCTATCTGCTTTGTCTGGCGCTGGTCTGGCCGGTCATTTCTGCACGTTTATACCTCATTACCTGAAATCATGTGGAGCTCGGTCAAAGTTACTTTAAAACACGGGTCACGACCTGGCGCTATAGCTGGATTGTGCTGAGCAACTGGATGGTACGTGTTCTTAGTCTGGGTTTAATGACGCCTTGGGCTGCCATCCGTTTATATGAATATCAGTTAAAACACTTAGAGCTATATGTGGCAGAAGATGAAGCTAATCTTGAGCATATCTTGCAACCTGACCCGAGTGCTTTGGCCGATGAAATCCTGGACGTATTTGATTTCGATGCGTCGTTATAGAAGTAAATGTGATGAAACGACCTGTCGAAGTTAAGTTTTATGATGGAATTCTCGCTGAAGCTCGTCGTGCCTGGATTGTACCGGATCAGCAACAAGGGATTGTCCTGAAACTTGATGAGGATGTTCCAGCACAAGTTAGCGCTGCAGATTTTTATTTTTCTTATCCGGACATGGCCTACATTGGTGGTGTCGGTGGTCGTAAACCGATTATTGAGCTGCCTGAAGAGCGTCGGATTGAGTTTTTAAGCAAAGCGCCACATTGGCTCGGGATTAAACATAAAGATATTTATCATGCAATCTGGAAGTTTGAACGTTCACCGATCCTGATTTTCTTTTCCATGATCATCGTGATTAGTGCAGTGATTGTGATTTTAAAATGGGGGATTCCTTATAGTGCCAAACAGCTGGAAAAATTCCTTCCGGAGCAGACTCTGGTTGAAGTAGGCAACCGGACAGAGCAGCAGTTAATTGCCCAGACCCAACCAAGTACACTACCGGAAGAACAGCAGATGCGATTAAAAACTTTGTATGAACAAAAGATTGCTGTAGGAAAACCTGCAAAAATTATTTTCCGTCAAGGTGGATCAAGCATGGGCATGAATGCCGCAGCCATCCCGAATAACACCATTATTGTGACTGATGAACTGGTGAAAATCAGCGGCACCGATGAAGAAGTCCTTGCCGTACAGGCCCATGAACAAGGCCATCTGGTACAAAAGCACAGTATGCAGAAAGTGATTTCTAATCTGGGTGTGGCGGGACTGTTTGCCTTGGTAACTGGAGATTTAAGTGATGTGGTCACAGCCTCTGTAGTCGTGTTGACTGATGCCGGATATTCGCAGGCGATTGAACTGGATGCTGATGACTATGCCATGCAGCATTTGCATCAACAGCAGATTTCCAGTATTCACTTGTCTAACTTTTTGCAGCGGGTGGAAAATGCCAGAATACTGGCAGAGGAGTCTCAAACCTTAAAAATGAAAAATTTCACCCTCAATATCGATGGAAAAGACCGACACCTGACAGAAACCGAACTGAAATGGATTCGCCTGATCGGGAAGTTTAAAAAATATCTGGAATCTCACCCCGAACTGGATAAAAGAATTGAGCGTATTCATGCCTTTAATGAACAGGCGAATCATCGTATTTAGTTTCTGATCATTGCTATGCCCTGATCACTAAGGCTTTTTAGTCCCTATCTTTGCCAGTCGGCAGTCAGATGTTCCTGTCCCATACGGATCAGATGATCCAGCACGACATTTTCGAGTTTATTCAGGTCAGTAAATTCATCTGTGCTTTGAATCGTTACGGTTAGATGATCTTGTTCAGGAGCCAATATCACTTCAGCATTTGGAAAATGAATCAGGAAATTTTGTTCGGTTTCATCAATATTAAATTTATGTTTCCAGTGATTGGCCAGGCGTTTGGCAATTCGTGAAGCTTGTTGCGTCTGGATATGGGCAATACTTTTCATCAGTCTTCTACACTATTCATCATTATCCTGCACTTTAAACCAAGCGGTGATGCCGGCATAAGCCTCAAAGCGTTACACAGCGTTTTAATCTTGCAACATCGAATCACAGTAGCCGGAGCGGATTTGATATAATGGGAAAAATCCAATTTCAACAAGCCAGGTTCTCCCATGTCCAAGCCTTATTTAATTGCCCCTTCTATTTTATCTGCTGACTTTGCCCGTTTAGGTGAAGAAGTCGAGAACGTGTTGGAAGCAGGTGCAGACGTTGTCCATTTTGATGTCATGGACAACCATTATGTGCCGAACCTGACTTTTGGTGCGGGTGTTTGCAAGGCCTTGAAAAATTATGGGATCAAGGCACCGATTGATGTGCATTTGATGGTCAAGCCGGTGGATCGCATGATCGGGGATTTCCTTGAAGCGGGTGCCGATATCATTACTTTCCATCCGGAAGCTTCTGATCATATTGACCGTTCTTTACAGTTGATTAAATCAGGTGGTGCCAAAGCGGGGCTGGTATTTAACCCAGCAACGCCACTGCATTACCTTGATTATGTGCTGGATAAAGTCGATCAAATCCTGCTTATGAGCGTGAACCCGGGCTTTGGCGGACAGAAATTTATTCCAATGACTTTAGATAAATTACGTCAGGCACGCAAACTGATTGATGCTTCAGGTCGTGATATTCGTTTGGAAGTTGATGGCGGTGTTACACCAAGCAACATTCGTGAAATTGCCGAAGCGGGTGCGGATATGTTTGTAGCTGGTTCAGCTATTTTTGGTAAGCTGGATTATAAAGCTGTGATTGATGAAATGCGTGCGGAATTAGCGAGAGTGGGACAGGTTCAATTGTAATCGTTAAAAACTCATAAGTGCATAAATATGTGGATAACTTTATGGATAAGTGTGTAGATATCTATGTTGATAACCATATGGATATGTTGCATAAAATGTAATCGTTTGTAGCCTGATTGATTGCGATTTAGACAAAATCTGTATAAAAAGAACTCAAATTGGGTTCTTTTTTATTGCTTATAACCCTTGTGTTTGGTGGTTGTTTATTCACCATAGGTTGATAATGGAACCAGGCAAAAAGTGATCAATGTGTCGTATATTTGTGTTTCATTATGTAATTTCTCCAGACAAAGTTTAAATTTAATTGATGTGTATAACTTAATATTCTGAGTCCATTCTCATGTAATTGTTGTGAATGAATTGCCCGATTATTAGAACTATTTCTGACTTGGCATTTTCAACATCTACCATAACCAGAGTAGCCATGAATGTCGTGAGGATTTGAGTAAGGCAAAGTTAAGTTGTATCTCGATAAGTCATGTTTTGTAAAAATAGCCAGATTACTGCAATGTGGTTTTATAAAATTTTTACACCTAGGAGGAACGACCTCCCTTGTGAATTGCATATCGGAATTTACAGGAAAAATCGTCAGGACGGCCTGATTCTTATATAAAAGGAGGAGGGCTGCATGGCCTGGATCGTACTTATTCTTGCGGGTATTTTTGAAATCGTTTGGGCATATTCGATGAAGCTGTCTGAAGGCTTTACCAGACTTACCCCAAGTATTATTACCATTGTCTTCATGGTACTGAGTTTTGCTTTACTGGCTTATGCGATGCGTACTTTGCCACTAGGTACAGCCTATACGATCTGGACCGGGATTGGTGCAGTGGGTTCATTTCTCATCGGTATTTGGGTTCTGGGTGAACCTGCTACAGCATTGCGTATGCTGGCTGCAGTACTCATCATTTCCGGTCTGGTGCTGATGAAAGTATCCTCTTCATAATTTGTTTCTGCCTGTCTCGGTGAACTGGGTTAATATGGAAAATGAACTCCAGTGATTGGGACAGGGCACCATCATGAACTTAAGTTATCTCTATATGGATTCTCCCGTAGGTCAGTTACGACTGGTCGCGAATGAAACCGCGCTGGTAGCCGTGCTTTGGGATTGTGAACAGCCGAATCGGGTGAAACTGGCGACCTTGGTTGAAGATCTGCAGCATCCGGTATTGATTGAAACCCGACGCCAGCTCCAGGAATATTTTGCCGGTCAGCGCAATGTTTTTGACCTGCCTTTGGACTTTGCCGGTACTGATTTTCAGAAAAAAGTCTGGCAGGCGCTACTGAATATTCCCTACGGACAGACGCGAAGCTATCGCGACATTGCTGAACAAGTGGGTAATATCAAGGCGGTACGTGCCGTGGGTGCAGCCAATGGCAAAAACCCGATTTCGATTATTGCACCCTGTCATCGGGTAATTGGTCGCAGTGGCAAGCTGGTAGGATTTTCCGGCGGTTTGGATAAAAAAGAAATCCTGTTAAATATTGAGCAGACGCATTCATAAATCTCTTTTATAAATCAAAAAATGATCGTTCTATTCATTTTAAAATGAATATTAAAAGTTCCTTCTCCCTCTGGGATAAGAAGCACTGCTTAGCAAGGAGATGAGGGGGTAAAAACCTCTCCCTCGCCCTCTCCTACAAGGAGAGGGTATTTCCTTTGTAGTGATTATAAAAAATGATTTATGAAAGAACTTTAATATCTAAAAATTTAAAACAAATGAAAAATTAGAATATGGATGTTCTGCTAGTAGAAATTAATCTATTCATACTTTGTGATTGGATTTATTTCGAAGTGGTATTCAAAACAGCCTAAGCAGTCATAAGCTTTTACGAGCCCATAAAAAAGCCTTTGAATGATTCAAAGGCTTTTTAGTTTTAAATATTTGAAGCTTTCAGTTTTTCGGTAATCTCGGCCAGAACTTTAATCCGTTTTACTTCATCCCATAATGCTTTGGCTTCAGGATAATGTTTCGACATCATGCCCAGCCATTGCTTGTAACGGCCGACCATCCCGATCTCAGTTTTGGCTGGGCCGTTGATAAAACGAATTTGCAGTTGCAGTAGTTCATTCCAGTTCATCAAAGGTGCATCCGAATTTTGACGGATACATTGAGTCAGGTCGGGTGTGGTCACCGCACCACGGCCAATCATCAGGTCTTCGCAGCCAGATTCTAGTCGACACTGTTTGGCATCGGTATTGTTCCAGATTTCACCATTGGCGATCACATTGATCTTGAGTGCTTCACGAATCGGTTGTAACTGGTCCCAGAATGCTGGCGGAGTGTAGCCATCGGCTTTGGTACGTGCATGAACGGTGACCCAGGCTGCCCCGGCATCTTCAATGGCATGCGCATTTTCCAGCATAAAATTACGGTCCATATAACCCAGACGCATTTTGGCGGAAACCGGAATATGCGCAGGCACTGCATCACGCACGGCTTTAACCAGCTCATGCACGACTTCGGGTTCATCGAGCAGGACTGAACCACCACGATGACGGTTCACGGTTTTGGCCGGACAGCCAAAATTCATGTCAATTGCCGGTGCGCCCATGGCTGCCACTTTGGCGGCATTCGCTGCTAGCATCTCCGGATTATTTCCTAAGAATTGGACATGTACCGGTGTACCTGCCGCCGTCTTGCCATCATTCAACAGTTCCGGGCAGTAAGTATGATAAATATGATCGGGCAGAAGGGAATCGGTGACACGGATAAACTCGGTCACACACCAGTCAAAGCTACCTACGGATGTCAGCACATCACGCATAATCGGATCGGTTAAGCCTTCCATGGGAGCAAGCACAAGTTTCAACGGTGCACACCTGTAAATTTAAAACGGTGTTATACGTTTTTTTAGGCAGCCTGTCTAGGCTGGATCGGAATTGAATGATGAGTACCTGAAAATTGAACTTTTTGCGCTGATATTAAAAGGCCCTTAATGTAGATTAAAGGCCTTTAAAAGTGAAGCTTAAGAAGGTTTAGCGATATCCAGGCATTTTAGTCAGCCAGTTTCTCGACTTTCATACTCTCACGATAATATTGACAGCCCTTGTACAACAGGAAGCAGCCAATCAATCCGGCAATCGCATTGACGATCGAGATTGAGTTACCAACCATTAAGGTATTCTGGAAATATTTATCTGTGATCAACGCCACAGCGGTGGTTCCGACGCCTAAGGCAATCAGGTTTGAAACCAGCAGAAACTTGGCAGATACCTGTGCGCGTAGCTGATTCGGTGTCAGCATTTGCGTAGCAGCAGCCGATGCCGGAATCGGGAAAGTGGAGAAGAACATCGCCACAAAAATCAGCGCAAATGAAAGCTGCATATTATCGACCTGAGTGAACAGCACACTCGGAATAATCAGCGCTGCACAGCCAATCGCACCGGTACGAATTGCAGCATCGCTATAGCCACGTTTCGAGAAGAAGTCGATCAGCCAGCCACAGAACAAGGCACCCGAAGTATTCGCGACTAGAATAATCGTACCGAGGATATAACCGGTTTGACTCGCATCCAGACCGAAATTACGCATGTAATAGGCAGGTGCCCAGCCCAGCAGCGAATACAACATCATGGTATAAAAAGAAAAACCAATAAAATGACAGAAGAAGGTCTTTTTATGTGTCTTGATAAAACCGATCGAGTTTTTAAAAGAGGCTTTAATGACCTGACCATCCTGACCGACTTTCATGCCCTTACGTGCAGGTTCACGCACCGTCAGTACCATGAGCAGTGCCAGCAATACGCCCGGTAGACCCACAATCATAAAGGTGAGTTGCCAGGTTTTCACTTCACCAATAAGCGGTAAAGCCACGAAGCTGACATCTTTTAGCAAGCCAATCACATAGCCGCCAATCAGGAAAGCTAAACCCGAACCAATAAAGGCACCAATCGCATATACCCCGAGTGCACGGCCTAATTTATCTTTCGGAAATAAGTCGGCAACGATTGAATAAAAGGCAGGGGAAAGCGCAGCTTCACCGGCACCCACACTCAAACGTGCAATAAACATTTGAATAAAGTTTTTACTGAGACCACAAGCCGCTGTGGCAAGACTCCAAAACGCAATCCCGGTTGCAATGATTTTAATCCGGGACTTTCGATCCGCCAATGCTGCGATGGGCAGACCCATAATGGCATAAAACAAGGAGAAGGCCAGACCCTGTAACAGGCTGAACTGGGTGTCGCTCAGCATTAAATCGGCTTTAATCGGTTCAATCATGAGCGATAAAATTTGACGGTCTACAAATGACAGAATGTAAGCCACCATACAAATGACCACCACATACCATTGATAGGTGCTGCTTTCCGGTGGTGGTTCAATCTGTTCAGACAGCGGCACAGCCGTTTCTGTCGGTGTAGGCTCAAAATTTTGATTTGTTGGTTGAATCGTCCTTTCAACCATTTCTAGGTTCAGCGATTTATCATTCATCATGCAACATCCTGTGCTGATCGTTTGAGATATTTATTTGATACTTTTAATATGCTTGTTATTTTTATATTGTATCGTATTTAATTAATCTAGAGCCTAAATAGAGAGACGTCAATCTGTTTTTAAAAATAGATACAAATAATTTTTAAAGGCAAAAAAAAGGAATCATAATGATTCCTTTTTTTGTATGAATTTTTAGCCACGTTCAACCAGCGTTAAAATATCGTAGGTTGCAACCAGTTCATTGCGCTGGTTTTTCACTTTAATATCCCAGACCACGACACCATGTGGCTTCTGTGCCGGATCGCGCAGTGCTTTTGGAGTTTTCTGCTTACAGGTCAGTTCTACCTGAATGGTATCGCCAATTTTCACCGGTTCTACAAAGCGCAAGTTGTCCATACCATAGTTGGCAATGACTGGACCCTGGGCGGCATCAACGAATAGGCCGGCCGCGGCAGATACCACAAAGTAACCATGTGCCACGCGCTCACCAAACAGGGATTCTGCTGCAGCAATTTTGTCCATATGCGCATAGAAGTGATCACCGCTCAGGCAGCCGAAATTCACCAGATCCGCTTCGGTCACGCTACGTCGTGCTGTCAGCAAACGTTCGCCGATACGCAATTCATCAAATGACTTTTTGAAAGGATGCACACGGTCTTCAAAGACCTGAGCACCAGCCGTCCAGCTATGGCCGACCTGAGTCATGGCATTTGGCGAGCCTTGAATCGCAGTACGTTGCATATAATGTTTGACTGCACGCAAGCCGCCGAGTTCTTCACCGCCACCGGCACGTCCCGGTCCGCCATGAACCAGCAAAGGTAATGGAGAGCCATGTCCGGTACTTTCTTTGGCACTTTCAGCATCCAGAATATGGACACGACCATGCCATGGCGCAATTTTGCTGAGCAGTTGTTCAATATTTTCATCGGTATTGCGTACGATGGATGCCACCAGGCTACCTTCGCCACGTGCCACCAGGTCAGCCAGCTGAGCCAAGTCAGTATATGGCATTAAAGTCACTACAGGCCCAAAGGCTTCAATCTTATGAATGTTTTCTGCCTGAACTGGTGCTTTGCAGACCAGTACTGTCGGTGGGTAACATGCAGCCTTCTCCGTATTTTGTACTTGAATATTAAAGTCCTGACGCAAGTGGCTACCGAATACGATCTTTGCATCCTGGCTCAGCTGTTCAACTTTTGCCGCGACATCATGTTTCTGTTTGACGCTGGCCAAAGCACCCATCGTCACGCCTTCTTGAGCAGGGTCACCGACAACCACTTTTTTCAATTTTTCAATCAGGCGACTTTGTACTGTATCCAGTAATTCGGCCGGCACAAAGGCACGACGAATTGCGGTACATTTTTGTCCGGCTTTGGTGGTCATTTCACGGAAAACTTCACGGACAAATAAATCAATCGTTTCATCATTAGCTTGCGCCGTCAAAATCGCACTGTTGACCGAGTCTGCTTCCATGGTGAATGGAATCGAGTAGGCATTTAAGTGTGGATGCGAACGCAGTTTTTGCCCTGTTGAAGCAGAACCGGTAAAAGTGACCGTATCTTGAGGATTTAAATGATCAAATAAATCATAGACCTGTCCGCAAATGAGCTGCAGTGAACCTTCTGGCAAGAAACCGCTTTCATGAATGGCTTTAACTACGGCATGAGTCAGCTCGGCACCTTCGGTCGCCGGTTTGACAATACAGGGTACGCCTGCCAGCAGTGTCGGTGCGATTTTTTCCAGCATGCCCCAGATCGGAAAGTTAAAGGCATTGATATGCACGGCGACACCGGCTTTAGGCGTCAGAATATGTTTCGCGCCAAAGCTACCTTGCTTAGAAAGAGGAATCCAGGCATCTTCGACCCATGCTGTTTCATCACTCAGTTCACGACGCACCAAACTCGAATAAGCATATAAGGTGCCAATCCCGCCTTCAATATCAATCCAGGCATCTTTACGGGTACAGCCGGTTGCTTTGGCAAGCTCATAAAAGTCTTCTTTGCGTTCCATCAAATACTGAGCCACTTGCTTCAGTGCATTGGCACGTTGATGGAAGGTCCATATGGCAATAGTCGCGCCTTTTTGTTTGGCATACTTCACCACGGCTTGGGTATCGATGCCCTGACTGCCGACCTGATAAACCGCTTCACCGCTAATGGCATGATAAACCGTACGTAAATCGGCTTGCGCTGCGTATTCCTGGCCGTACACCAGTGAAGATAAGCTTTTGATGGCAATAGGATTATGGGTTGATTCAGTATCTTGATAATCCGTTGTGCTTGAGCTGCTGTCTAACTCTAACATTGTAAAAACTCCATTTATGATACGTTTTGAGATGTATTTTAATTTTGATGTTTCATAATTTGTGTTGAAAAATTGAAAATGTCAATCATAAATCTGTGTTTAAAAATGCATAACAATAAAATAAAAAATATTAAATTATATAAAACAAATATTTAGTAAAAATAAAGGATAAAAATTAAATGATACCAATAAATAGATATTGATTTTAATTTCGTATCGTTTTAATTTGGGTGTATCAACACTTGAGATAAGTGAGGGAACAATGAATAACCAACAACAAATCTTCGATCAAAAGATTGAAAAGGATATTTCCATCGAGCCGAAGGACTGGATGCCGGATGCTTATCGTAAGACCTTGATTCGTCAGATTGGTCAGCATGCACACTCTGAAGTGGTGGGCATGTTGCCGGAAGGCAACTGGATTACCCGTGCACCGACCTTGAAGCGTAAAGCTGTGCTGATGGCAAAAGTTCAGGACGAAGCCGGTCATGCTTTGTATCTGTACAGTGCTGCAGAAACCTTGGGTGCGGATCGTGACGACATGATGGATAAGCTGATTGCCGGTCGCATGAAATATTCTTCAATTTTCAACTATCCAACCCTGAGCTGGGCCGATGTTGCCGCGATTGGCTGGCTGGTAGATGGTGCAGCAATTGTCAATCAGGTTGCGCTGTGCCGTACATCTTATGGTCCTTATGCCCGCGCTATGGTGCGTGTGTGTAAAGAAGAAAGTTTCCATCAGCGTCAGGGCTTTGAAGCCATGATGGAATTGGCCAATGGTACGCCGGAACAAAAGCAGATGGCACAGGATGCAGTGAACCGTTTCTGGTGGCCGGCACTGATGATGTTTGGTCCAAGTGATGATAATTCACCGAACAGTGCACAAAGTATGCAGTGGAAAATTAAATTATTCAGCAACGATGAGCTACGTCAGAAATTTGTCGATAACACCGTGTCGCAAGTTTTGCAGCTGGGTTTAACCGTTCCAGATCCAGACCTCAAATTCAATGAAGCCACCGGACATTACGAATTTGGTGAAATCAATTGGGATGAGTTTTTTGCGATTCTTGCAGGCAAGGGGCCGTGTAACCATGAGCGTATTGAAGCACGCCGCAAAGCTTGGGAAGGCGGCAAGTGGGTACGTGATTCCGCAGCTGTCTATGCTCAAAAACAGCAGCAACAGTCAGCAGCACAAAAAGTCGCTTAAAAAATAGTTTGATCAATATAAGGAAATTTGCTCATGAATAACAAAAATAACTGGTCACTTTATGAAGTGTTTGTGCGTAGTAAACAGGGTCTAAGTCACCGTCATGTCGGCAGCCTGCGTGCACCGGATGAGGAAGTCGCACTACAAAATGCCCGCGATGTATATACCCGCCGCAATGAAGGGATCAGTATCTGGGTGGTGAAATCTGAATTGATTACCTCTTCACAGCCAGATGAAAAAGCAGAATTTTTTGAACCCGCTTTGGACAAGGTTTATCGCCATCCAACCTTTTATAACATTCCAGCTGGCATCGAGCATATGTAAAGGGAAAGGTGAAGACTATGACAAATCAAGTATTGGCAGAATTTCTTTTACATGTGGGTGACAGTCAACTGATCCTGTCTCATCGTTTGGCAGAGTGGTGTGGTCATGCACCTGAACTGGAGCTGGATATTGCCTTAGCCAATATTGGACTGGATTTATTGGGTCAGGCACGTACTGCCCTCAGTCTGGCGGGTGAAGTGGAAGGACAGGGTCGTGATGAAGACAAGCTGGCTTATTTCCGCACCGAGCGTGAATACCGTAATTTGCTGCTGTGCGAACAGCCGAATGGTGATTTTGCCCAGACTTTGGTACGCCAGTGGTTGATGGATCACTACCACACTTTATTATTTAGTGCTTTAACTAAAAGTCAGCATGCTGAGTTGGCTGCCTTTGCAGTGAAATCACTCAAAGAAGTGAAATATCACCAGCGTTTTTCCACCACCTGGATGGAACGCTTAAGTTTAGGTACCGCAGAAGCGCATGAAAAAACCCAGCAAGGTCTAAACCAGTTATGGCGTTTTACCGAAGAACTTTTTGTTCTGACGGCAGCTGAAAAACAACTAGTCGATAGCGGTGTCATTCCAGAGATTGAAAATTTAAAAGTCCAGTGGCTGGAGACCATTACAGCCGAGCTGGCGCGATTTGAATTAAGCCTGCCAGAGCTGGGTGCTTATCGCAGTGGGGCTAAACAGGGTTTACATACAGAACATCTCGGTTTTGTTTTGGCTGAACTGCAATACATGCAGCGCTCATATCCAAACATGAACTGGTAATTCGGCACAATCACAGGGAGTGAGTCGCATGAATCTGATTCGACACGTAGAAGATCAATGTTGGGACGTTTTACAGCAGGTTTCTGATCCAGAGATTCCGGTATTGTCAGTGATTGATCTGGGTATGATTCGTGGCGTCGAGCTGAATCAGCAGGATGAAATTGTGGTGCGACTCACGCCGACCTATAGCGGCTGTCCGGCCACGGATTTATTAAAAGCAGAAATTACCCAGGCTTTCGAGGCCAATGGTTTGACGCCGGTCAAAGTCATTGTGGACCTGTCTCAAGCCTGGACCACGGACTGGATGAGTGAATCGGGCAAACACAAATTACAGCAATATGGTATTGCCCCGCCGCAAGGCCAGTCACATAGCTGTGGTACGCATGTGGCATTGACCGATGGCATCACCTGTCCACAGTGCTTAAGTAACAACAGCAAATTATTAAGTGAATTCGGTTCGACCGCCTGTAAAGCTTTATATCAATGTCGGGACTGCTTAGAAACTTTTGACTATTTCAAATGTATTTGATTGTAACGATTGCGCGGTGGGCAGGGTAAACCAATAACAAGCCTGAACACCGCCACCTAAAAGAAGGATTTTGCCATGAGCCAATTTATACCATTAACCATTAAATCGATTCAGCCACAAACCGAGCAGGCGATCTGCATTGCCTTTGATCTCGCGCCTGAGCAGTTGGATGCTTTCCAATATCAGCCGGGTCAGCACCTGACCATTCGTCATTTAACCGATGACGGCGAGCTGCGCCGCTGTTACTCGATCTGCAGTGATACGCAGGAAGACATGAGTATTGCGATTAAAAAAATTGATCAGGGTCAGTTTTCAACCTGGGCCAATGCGCATCTCAAAGCGGGCGATGTACTAGAAGTCATGCCACCGCAAGGGGTGTTTTTTCAGAAAGCCGCCAAGGCTGGTGGCCAGAATTATCTAGGATTTGCAGCAGGCAGTGGCATTACGCCAATTTTATCGATTGTAAAGTCGGTGTTGAACCGTCAAGCGGAAGCAACATTCACTCTGGTATATGGCAACCGCTCCTGGAAACAGACCATGTTCTCTGAACAGATCATGGACTTGAAAGACCGTTTTAAGGAACGTCTGCAACTGGTAAATATTTTTTCACGTGAACTGAATGACAGTGACATCTTTAATGGTCGGATTGATGCAGACAAATTGCAGCAGTTATTTCAGGCCAATCTGCTTTCTGCCGAAGCAGATCACTGTTTCGCTTGCGGTCCTGAAGAAATGATGACAGCAGTCGAAACGGTATTACCGACTTGGGGCATTCAACGCAGCAAGATTCATACGGAACGCTTCAATACGGGTACTGCACCGAAAGCAACCGCCCAGCAGATGGAAAGCCGCAGCGAAGAACGCGTCAATATCATCCTCGATGGTCGCGAGCTGATTGTTGGAGTCTCTAAGCAGGATGACAGTATTTTAGATGCTGCGCTACGTGCCGGAGCCGACCTGCCATATGCCTGTAAGGGCGGCGTTTGTGCCACCTGTAAATGTAAGGTGTTAGAGGGACAGGTTGAAATGGCGGTGAATTACAGTCTGGAAGAAGATGAAATTCAGAAAGGCTATGTGCTCAGTTGTCAGGCACGTCCAACCACGGCCAATGTCCGACTCAGTTTTGATGAATAAAAGCTGAATTTACAGCACCGCGAGCATAGCAGGAGTTCAAGGATGACCTACATTAAAACCAGCTCACCCAAGCCGGGTGTGGTACTGATCGAGCTAAATCGTCCAGAAAAGCGCAATGCTTTAAACAATGCCACCTTGCAAAACATTGCAGCCTGTCTACAGGACTTGGAAACAGATGCTGCTGTGAAAGCTGTGGTCATCACCGGAAATACGCAATGCTTTGCTGCCGGTGCTGATTTAAATGAGCTGGCGCAGTTAGATGTGGTCAGCATCCAGCAAGACCAACGCCCACTGCTCTGGAAAAAAATTGATGAATTTTCCAAGCCTTTAATCATGGCCGTAAATGGTTATGCTTTTGGTGCAGGTTTCGAGTTGGCTTTGCATGGTGACATGGTGCTGACCGGAGAAAATGCCCAGTTTGCCTTGCCTGAAATCGGTTTAGGTATGTTGCCGGGTGCCGGTGGAACCCAGCGTCTGGCCCGTCTGGTCGGTCAGCAATTAACGATGCGCTGGGCCATGACTGGTGAAATGATTTCGGCACAAACAGCCTTGCAACATGGCATTAGTAGCCAGGTTTGTCCGGCAGGATTGACCGTGCAATACGCACTGGAACTAGCAGAAAAAATTGCCAAGCAGGCACCGCTGGCCATTCGTGCCATCAAGCAATCTTTAAAGTCGATTCATGAAGTGACTTTAAGTCAGGGACTGAAACTTGAACGTCAACATTTTGTCTGGCTGGCGGCGACCCAAGATCGCCAGGAAGGCATCAATGCATTTTTAGAAAAAAGAAAACCAGAATTTAGAGGTGTGTAATGGATTATCAAACAATTATTGTCGAAGAAAAAAATGCAGTGGGCTACCTGACCTTTAACCGTCCAAAACAGCTCAACAGCTTTAATGAAACCATGCATCAGGAAGTTTCCAAGGTCATCAAGGCCTGGGCTAAAGATAGCCAGATTCGTGCCGTGGTGATTTCAGCCGAAGGCCGCGGTTTCTGTGCCGGTCAGGATCTGAATGACCGTGTGGTCGATCCGAATGCCGATGCACCGGACTTAGGCCTGTCGATTGAAAAATATTACAACCCTTTGATCAAGCTGATTACCGAAATGCCTAAACCGGTGATTTGTGCGGTGAATGGTGTGGCAGCAGGGGCAGGCGCCAATATTGCCCTGGCCTGTGACATTGTGGTGGCAGCAAAATCGGCTTCCTTTATTCAGGCCTTTTGCCGTCTTGGCTTGGTGCCAGATTCAGGCGGTACCTGGTTCCTGCCGCGTCTGGTCGGGCGTGCTCAGGCGATGGGCCTTGCCATGCTCGGCGATAAAATTCCGGCTGAGCGCGCAGTACAACTGGGCATGATCTGGCAAGTGGTTGAAGATGAAAAACTGCAAGCAGAAGCGAAAAAACTGGCAGAGCATCTGGCACAGCAACCGACCTATGGTCTTTCCCTGATCAAAAAAGCCATCCATGCCGCAGCCGATAATAATCTGGATGAGCAGCTCATTCTGGAACGTGACCTGCAACGTCTGGCTGGACGTTCAAGCGACTATAAAGAAGGTGTACAAGCCTTTATGCAGAAGCGTACCCCTGAATATAAAGGATGCTAAATCATGCAACAGATCAATTTGGAACAAGTCAAAGTTGCTGTGGTCGGTGCTGGAACCATGGGGATTGGTATTGCACAACTGGCAGCCATGCACGGGCATCCGACCTATGTGTTTGATCTCGATCGCAGCAAAGTTCAGAGTGCCTTAACTGCTTTAGAGGCGCAGCTTAGCAAGCGCGTACAAAATGGCAAAATGACCCAGCAATTACTGGAAAGTACCTTTGCCAATCTGATTGTGGCAGAGGACATTCAGCAGCTTGCCGATGTGGGCTTAATTATTGAAGCCATTGTCGAGAAGAAAGAAGTCAAACAAAACCTGTTTCAACAGCTGGCTGCCATTTGCCCGGAACAGACGATTTTTGCGTCCAATACTTCTTCGATTTCCATTACCGCCATTGCCTCGGCGATTCCACATCCAGAGCGAGTGATTGGTCTGCATTTCTTTAATCCGGCGCCGGTGATGAAACTGGTCGAGATTATCCGCGGACTGAAAACCTCAGCAGCGATTGCCGATGCAGTATTTGATCTGATGAAGGACTGGAACAAGGTTCCGGTGCGAGCCAAATCGACCCCCGGTTTTATCGTCAATCGTGTCGCACGACCTTATTATGCCGAGGCCTTTCGTGCCTTGCAGGAAAATGCCACCACCCCGGAACAGCTCGATTACATCATGCGCGAATGTGGCCGTTTTGCCATGGGGCCGTGTGAACTTACAGATCTGATTGGGCAGGATGTGAATTTCTCGGTCACACAAAGTGTCTATCAGGAATTTTTCTATGAGCCACGCTACCGCCCGTCCTTGATTCAAAAAGAACTGGTCGATGCCGGTTGTTATGGTCGCAAGTCCGGTCAGGGTTTTTATGATTACGCTCAGGCCAAGCCTACGCCTGTATATGAATTGCCAGTGTGTTATGCCAAGTCGCTGAATAAGCTCAAAGTCACAGTAAAAGGTGAATGGCTACATTCCTCAGTACTGATTGAACGTTTAAAACAGGCCTCTCATGTAGAGCTGAGTTTTCAGGCAGCAGAACAGAATGAAATCCTGATTGGTGACCTTTCTCTGCGATTATCGCTTGGCGAATCAGTTGAACTTACCTATCCGCATGAGCCTGTGGTGTTGATGGACTGGCATGCAGATTGGACAAATGCTCAAGCGATTCCAGTGGTTGCATCACCGGCGTGTAGTGCTGAACAGCGCCAGGCAGTGGAGCTATTCCTCATAGGTATGGATATGATACCTATTTGGTCTAAGGATCATCCCGGTCTTTATGTTATACGTAGTATTGCCATGTTGGTGAATGAAGCCTGTGAAGCAGTATTGCATGATATTGCATCAGAACAAGATATTGATTCTGCTATGAAATATGGCGTTAATTATCCTTGTGGTCCATTCGAATGGGCAGATAAAATTGGATATTACACAATTTTACAAATTTTAGAAAATATGTATCGTATTTATGGTGAAGACCGCTATAGAACTAGTATATATTTAGCAAAGAAAGCGGTGCAGGGACATGCATAGAAAACTCAGCAGCAACCATTACGCGTTGCTGGCTAAAAGGAAGAATCATGGAACAGGTTTATATTTTTGATGGAATTCGCACCCCGATCGGACGCTATGCCGGTGGACTGAGCAGCATTCGTGCTGATGATCTGGCAGCGCTACCGATTCAATATCTGAAAGATCAGCATCCTGCCTTGCCATGGGCAGAACTGGATGAAGTGATCTTGGGCTGTGCCAATCAGGCCGGTGAAGATAACCGCAACGTGGCGCGTATGGCTGCTTTACTCGCAGGGTTGCCTGAATCTGTTCCAGCGCTCACCGTGAACCGCTTATGTGCTTCAGGTCTGGATGCCATTGGACTGGGAGCACGTGCCATCAAATCGGGTGAAGCACAATTTGTTTTGGCGGGTGGCGTAGAATCCATGAGCCGAGCGCCTTTCGTGCAATCCAAACCTACGACTGCCTTTAGCCGTACCCCTGAAATTTATGACACCACCATTGGCTGGCGTTTTATCAACCCAAAATTTAAAGCACAGTTTGGCGTTGACAGCATGCCGGAAACGGCCGAAAACGTCGCTGAAAAGTATCAGATTAGCCGTGCAGACCAGGACCTGTTTGCCTATCACAGCCAACAGAAAACCGCAGTAGCCCAGCAGAAGGGTATTTTTGCCGAAGAAATTCTGCCAGTAGAGGTCAAAGGTCCGAAGAAAAGCACTCTGACCATTTCCCAAGATGAGCATCCGCGCGCAGAGACGACGCTGGATAATCTGGCCGCCTTAAAAACCCCATTTCGTAAAGAAGGCGGCTCAGTCACCGCTGGCAATGCTTCGGGTGTCAATGACGGGGCGGCTTGCGTATTACTTGGGAATCAGCAGTTTGCCGAGCAGTATGGTTTGAGCCCGAAAGCTAAAGTGATCGGGATGGCCAGCGCCGGTGTCGAAGCTAAATATATGGGTATTGGGCCGGTTCCAGCGGTACAGAAAGTGCTGAAACAGACTGGCCTGAGTCTGGAGCAGATGGACGTGATTGAGCTGAATGAAGCATTTGCAGCGCAATCGCTGGCCGTGATTCGTGAACTCGGCTTGCAAGACGATGATTCCAGAATTAACCCGAATGGCGGTGCCATCGCTTTGGGTCATCCGCTGGGTATGAGTGGCACCCGTTTGGTGATTACCGCCATGAAAGAATTAAAACGTCGTAATGGCAAATATGCACTCTGCACCATGTGTGTGGGTGTTGGTCAAGGTGTTGCACTGGTTTTAGAAAATATGGATTAAACACATCATTCAATCAATGAATTAAACCGTGGTCAGGAAGACTGCGTCAGGAGTAAGAATATGAATAACAATGCAATAGAAAAAATTGAAAAAGTATCGGTTGATGAGTTACGCAGTGTTCAGCTACAGCGTATGAAAAAGACGTTGCAACATGCTTATCAGAACAGTCCGGTTTATAAAAAGAAATTCGATGATGCTGGCGTGCATCCAGACGATTTTAACTCACTGGAAGACCTGGCGAAATTCCCGTTTACCACCAAACAGGATTTACGCGATAACTATCCGTTTGGTATGTTCGCTGTTCCACAGGAACAGATTGTACGTGTGCACGCATCTTCTGGCACCACCGGTCAGCCGACCGTAGTGGGTTATACCCAAAATGATATTAATGTCTGGTCAGACGTGGTGGCGCGTTCCCTGCGTGCAGCCGGCTTGAGCAGCAAAGATATCATTCAGGTGTCTTATGGTTATGGTCTGTTTACGGGCGGTCTAGGCGCGCATTATGGCGTTGAGCGTTTGGGTGCAACCGTGATTCCAATGTCTGGCGGACAAACCGATAAACAGGCGCAACTGATTCATGACTTTAAACCGACAGCACTGATGGTTACGCCATCTTACTGCCTGAACATTATTGAAGCGCTTGAGAAGAAATTTGGCACAGCCAAAAACTGTTCGATTAAAACCGGCGTCTTTGGTGCAGAGCCATGGACCAATGAAATGCGCAAGGAAATTGAAGAGCGTCTGGGCATTGATGCCCTAGATATTTATGGTCTGTCAGAAGTCATGGGACCGGGCGTGGCGATGGAATGTCTGGAATCTAAAGATGGCCCAACCATCTGGGAAGATCATTTCTATCCTGAAATTATCCATCCGGAAACTGGCGAAGTGCTGCCAGATGGCGAACTGGGTGAACTGGTCTTTACCACCATTACTAAAGAAGGCATGCCGGTAATCCGTTACCGTACCCGTGACCTGACCCGTTTATTGCCAGGCACGGCACGCACCATGCGCCGTATGGACAAGATTGTCGGCCGTAGTGATGACATGATGATTATTCGTGGGGTCAATGTCTTCCCATCACAGATTGAAGAGCAGATTTTACAGATCCAGCAACTGATTCCGAACTATCAGATCCAGATTTGCAAACAGGGACATCTGGATACATTGCATATCCGTACCGAAATGCGTAAAGATAGCAGTGACATTATGGCGCACCAGTTGGCAACTCAGCTGAAAAGCCAGATTAAAACCATGGTCGGAATCACCGTAAGTGTCGAAGTGTTACCTGAAGGGAGTCTGCCACGCTCTGAAGGCAAGGCACAGCGCGTGTTTGATATCCGCAAGTCTGCATGAAGTACTATTGGATGATAGCCAAATGGTCTATCATCCAGTTTCTATAAGGTAAAGTTAAACGCAATGAATCCGAAATTAAAACAAATAATTGATGACTTTATTCAAACTGAAGCACTCAGCGGAACCTCATTAATCATGACCATCTTTGGTGACTGTATTTTTCACCGGGGTGGCATTATCAGTCTGGCCAGTCTAATTCAGCTCATGGATGTCTTCGGATTTAATGAACGATCGGTACGGACTGCCGTATTTCGTCTGGTCCAAAATGGCTGGCTGATGTCTGAGAAAATTGGTCGCACCAGTTATTATCGCGTAACCGAAAGCAGCCGCCAGCGTTTTATTATGGCGGATCAAAAAATTTACAGTTTTCAGCATACCGAATGGGATCAGAAGTGGGATCTGGTGCTGCTCAGTTCAGTGGAACTGGAAAATAAATTGGTTCTGAAAAAAGAACTGGAATGGCTGGGTTTTGCCAATATCGCCACCAATGTCATGGCCTATCCGGGCTGTGATCACCAGAAACTGCAAAACCTGCTGCTGAACCTGAAAATGACCGATCAGGTGGTGGTGTTTAAGGCCGAAACCTTGCAGCTCTGGCAGGAATCCTATCCAACTGTAAAACGCATGGTGGCCACCAACTGGCCGGTGCAGGAACTGCATCAGCGTTATGAAAAATTCATTGCAGATTTCCGGGAATTCTTTCATCTGGTGGAACAGGAAGATGAACAGGATCCGCTACAGGCATTTCAGCTGCGTATTTTACTGATTCATCAATTCCGCCGGATTTTATTAAAAGATCCAAATCTGCCTTTTGAATTATTGCCATCCAACTGGCTTTCCCTGAATGCCCGTAATCTGAGCAGTAATTTATATCAAACCGTGGTTGCGGCAGGGGATGAGTTCTTTATGGAGATCGCCCGAACTTCGGAAGGTTCGATGCCGCCGGTACATCCACAATTCTATAAACGCTTTGGCGGTTTGCGACTGGAAGCCGTCAGCTAATCTAATTCTGCATTTTTAAAGGAATAAAATAATGCCGTGTTATGCCATTGATGGTGTGATTCCTGTGGTCAGCCCTCGTGCTTATGTACATCCACAAGCCGTTCTGATCGGGGATGTGGTGATTGAAGAGGGCGTATATATCGGGCCTTTCGCAACTTTAAGAGCCGACTTTGGCGGGATTCACATCCAGAAAAATGCCAATGTTCAGGATTCCTGTACCATTCATGGCTTTCCCGGCAATGTCACGCTGGTCGAAGAATATGGTCATATCGGACACGGCGCGATTTTACATGGCTGTATCATTCGTAAAAATGTATTGGTCGGCATGAACAGCGTGATTCTGGATGAAGCCGAGATTGGTGAAAATACCATTATCGGTGCCAATAGCACGGTTAAAGCCAAAGCTCAGATCCCGGAAAATTCATTGGTGCTCGGTAGTCCAGCGCGGGTTATCCGTCCTTTGGGAGCTAAAGAAATCGCCTGGAAAAGCAAGGGAACGCAGGAATATATTCAGCTGACAGAGCGCTGCTTGTCCTCCATGCAGGAAGTCAATCCTTTAACGGAAGTCTCCGCAGACCGGCTGAGCTACAAAGCCTTCAAGGCAGAGTATCAGATCAAGCAGAATAGCTTGAATGACTAAGTCAAGAACATGATTCTATTCATTGGATGAATTCTGCATTTTAAAAACAGGAAGTGACTGAAACCAAATTCCAACTGCATTCCCTGACTGGCTATTTAGACTGAAATAAAACTGGTCTGGAAAGCATATATGGAAAACAGGGAATTTAAAGATCATTTCTCCCAGCAATCACAGGATTATGCCTTGTTTCGTCCGCATTATCCGGATGCATTGGGAAAGCTATTGGCAGAGCTGTCACCAAGTACTAAATTGGCTGTAGATGTCGGCTGTGGTTCTGGACAGCTTTCAGAAGTTTTGGCGAATTACTTTGATCAGGTGCTTGCTATTGATGCGAGTAGTGAACAGATTGCCCAAGCCAAACCGCATCCAAAAATTCAGTATGGTCAGGCGCTCGCTGAAGAGATCCCGTGTGCTGACCATAGTATTGATCTGATTTCGGTGGCTCAAGCAGCGCATTGGCTGAATCTCGAAAAATTCTACGCAGAAGTCCGTCGTATTGCTAAACCCAATGCCATTCTGGCTTTAATTAGCTATGGCGTGTTCAGTGTGGATGAGCCACATCTGGATCATTATTTTAAGCATTTTTATAAGGTGACACTCGCACTGTACTGGCCACCTGAACGTCGCCATGTAGATGAAGGATATAAAAATCTCCCATTTCCATTTCAGGAAATGGTGATTCAGCCACCGGTATTACAGGTTGAATGGAATTTTTATCAGTTAATTGGTTATATGAGTACTTGGTCAGCCGTGAAAGCAGCCACTCAAGCACTTGGACATAATCCATTAAATGCACTGGCAGATGCCTTATTGCCAGAATGGGAAGATCCAGAATTGCCTAGAGTGATTCGCTGGCCATTGTCAGTGCGTGCGGGGCGTATAATCGTTTAAAGAATATTCAAGCTAAAGCCTGTTTATTGGACAATGAATTGAATATTTCAAGGCTCAGAATTATCGCCCTAGAATCATTTCCAGCACAAATTTAGACCCAATAAAACCCAGTGCCAGCAAGCCAAAACCGAGCAGGGTAAAGCGCACGGCTTTCTGGCCACGCCAGCCAAACTTCCAGTGTCCGATTAATAGGGAACCATAAACCAGCCAGGAAATAATACTGAATGCAGTTTTATGTGCCAGATGCTGGGCGAAGAAATTGTCGATGGTGAAAAAGCCAAAGCCCAAAGCGAGGGTAAGTAAAACAAAACCGGTCATCAGCATATCAAACAGGAGCGATTCCATGTCCTGATAAGAGGGTAGCAAACTGACCCAGACCCGGCGTTTCTGCTTCTTTTTCAGCTCACGATCCTGAAAACGTAAAATTACGGCCTGAATGGTTGCCATGAGCAATACTGCATAAGCAGACAAAGACAAAATAATATGAATATCCAGACCCAAAGAGTTTTGTGCGATGATTTTTGCAGGCTGAGTAAACACAAAGCCGAGGATCAAACCTGTGGCAGCTACTGGAATTCCGATCAGATTCAGGGCAATAATCGGACGATAAGTGCTGTAAATAATGCTGAGTAACAGCATCAGACCAGAGGTAAAGGAAAACAGGGCAAAGACATCATAATTGATGCCCAGCGGGGTGTGCATATCACCATACAAGACCAGCGCATGCAAGCCCAGTCCAAGCAGGGCAGTTAGCGATACAAACCATTGATTAGGAGCACGTTTAGACATTAAATGAATGAACAGATACCAGAAGGAAGCGGTATAAGCGACTAATGCTAAGATCGTATAAACCAAGGGGAGGCTAACCATGTCAAACCTTTTTAAGGGTGATGAATATTCATTTATATAAATTCGCTGCGAACTACAGTATCCTATAGCATTCTATGCATAAATTTTCTATTTTAAGAAACAATTTTTTGCTCATGGCTATTTTAAGCGGATTTTGCAATGTTTGATACCTTAACAGAACGACTCACGCAGAGTTTAAGAAATGTTACTGGCTCAGGGCAGCTAACCGAAGACAATATTAAAGATACGTTACGTGAAGTGCGTATGGCGCTTCTTGAGGCCGATGTTGCGTTACCTGTAACTCGTGAATTCATCGCGAAAGTTAAGGAAGAAGCATTAGGCCAGGAAGTGATGACTCAGTTATCTCCTGGGCAGGCTTTTGTCAAAATCGTTCATGACGAATTGACCAAAATGATGGGCGAGGCCAATGAAAGCCTCGACCTCGCTGCAAAACCACCTGTGGTTGTCCTGCTGGCAGGCCTGCAGGGTGCAGGTAAAACAACAACTGCAGCGAAACTTGCACGCTTCTTACAAGAACGTCAAAAGAAAAAAGTCGCGATGGTCTCTGCCGATGTGTATCGTCCGGCTGCGATCAAACAGCTACAGACTGTCGCGGGTGAAGTCGGTGCGATTTTCCTGGAATCTAGCGCAGACGAAAAACCGATTACGATTGTGAATCGCGCGATTGAACAGGCAAAAATCCAGTTTGCCGATGTGCTGATTGTCGATACGGCAGGTCGTTTGCATATCGATGATGACATGATGGGTGAAATCAAAGAGCTGCATGCAGCGATTAACCCGACTGAAACCCTGTTCGTGGTCGATGCCATGACCGGTCAGGATGCGGCAAACACCGCCAAAGCATTTAATGATGCCTTGCCTTTAACTGGTGTGATCCTGACCAAAACTGATGGTGATGCGCGCGGTGGTGCGGCACTGTCAGTACGTGCGATTACCGGCAAGCCAATCAAGTTCCTCGGTATGGGTGAGAAACTCGATGCCTTGGAGCCATTCCATCCTGAGCGTGTCGCACAGCGTATTCTCGGTATGGGTGATGTACTTTCTTTGGTCGAAGAGCTTGAACGCAAGGTCGACAAAGAAAAAGCCGAAAAAATGGCGAAAAAACTGCAAAAAGGCGGCAGCTTCAACTTTGAAGACATGCTGATGCAGTTTGAGCAGATGAACAAGATGGGCGGCATGATGGGATTCCTGGACAAACTTCCTGGCATGAGCAATGCCGGTCTGCAAGATGCGTTGGCGCAAGCCAATCCTGAAAAGCAGGTCAAGAAAATGGAAGCGATTATCCAGTCGATGACCCTGAAAGAGCGCCGTAATCCAGACTTGATGAACCCAAGCCGTAAAAAACGTATTGCAGCAGGTTGCGGTATGGAAGTGGCAGAAGTCAACAAGCTGATCAAGCAACATGCGCAGATGGCCAAGATGATGAAAAAATTTGCCAATCCATCGGGTATGGCAAAAATGATGAAATCACTCGGCGGCTTGCAGAAACAGTTTGGCGGCGGCGGTGGTATGGGTCCATTGTTCGGCGGCAACGACAAGAAATAAGTTGTGTTTAAAAAAAAGGCGCAATATGCGCCTTTTTTATTGGGAATAAATGGTCAAACTGGTTTAAACAAAACAACATTTACTTACCCAAAATAAAAATCCGATCAGGCAGACTCGGGAATATCAGCACAAAATAAAGAGAAATTTCAAATGACCCAAGTGATTGTCGTACATGGTTATACTGCAAGCCCGGAAGAAAACTGGTATCCGTGGATTCAGGAAAAAGCCCAACAGGAAAACGTCAGTTTAAAAGTACTTCGGCTCGATCCATCGACCACACCGACACTGGACACCTGGGATCAGCAAATGCGTGAACAGATTGATGCAATTGACGAAGACAGTATTTTTATTGCACATAGCTTGGGAACTGTGGCCGCATTGCATTACTTATCCAGAGAATTAAAACAGCAGAAAATTCAGCAACTGGTACTGATCGCGGGATTTAATGGTCGATTGGGTCGCCTAGATGAAGTAAATCCTTTTATTGATGCTGCTGAGATCGATTTTGATTTACTCAAACAGCAGATTGCAGAGCGTGTAGTGATCTATTCTGAAGGCGATGATCGGGTTGCGCCTGAATTTAGTCTGGAACAGGCGGACAGTCTGGATGCCATTGTGGTGAATGCCAAGCACCATGGGCATTTTATTGATTCTCAAGGTTGTACTGATCTGCCGGAACTCTGGAAAGTGATCAAGCCTTATCTGATTAAATCCGAAGTTTAAGCATGTTGTTGTATTCGCTAAATTTTAAAGTTTAACATGAGATGGTGTTCAAAAAGGCACTTGAATTCCATCTCCAGACTGGTTAAAACTAATTTTTTGTCGACGCAATTTGCGTTCAATGATAATAAGTAAATCACTATGAAAAATATAATAAAGAAAGTCTATATCGTGCCGGATTATCAGGCGACCTCCAATGATCACTGGTATCCGTGGCTGAGTCGTCAACTTAAAAATGCCGGTTTTGAGTCCAAGCGGATTATGCTGGCCAACCCCTTTCAGCCCAATTTAGAAGAATGGCAGCAGAACCTGAAATTGCACATTCCGCAGATGGATGAACATACCTTTTTAGTTGCACATGGCCTGAGTTGCATCAGTGTTTTAAACTTTTTACAGGAACATTATATTCAGCAGCAACGCAAGATCGGCGGCATCATTCTGGTCTCGGCCTTTGATACACCGCTGGTGGCCTGGTCAGAACTGAATAAAATGTTGCAGGCCGCCCGGCTCGATTTGAAAAACTTACCCTATAGCTATAAACGTGCGGTGATGCTGATCTCCAGTAATGATCCTTATGTGCCTGCACCGATTTCCTTGCGTTTAGCACATAGCCTGAATGCACAAATTTTTGAGATCAAAAAAGCTGGACATTTTAACAAGGCTGATGGTTTTGCCGAATTCCCCCAATTGCTGGATATTATCAAACAGTGTCTGGCAAATGAGCTGCAAAATGCTGCAGGCCTTTAAGCAAGAGATCAGGTTCAATTCGGGGCTGATACTGAGCGAGATGTTGCGCAAACAGTGGAGCATCTCCACCGGTTAAAACCAGCTGTGCTGGGAAATCATGCAGGACTTTTTCAATGGTGCTGAGCAGGCCCAGCAGAATGCCATGATGCACAGCATCTAGGGTATTGCGTCCAGGATTGAGTTCAGAAAAAGCGGCATCCGGAATTTTAATGCCTTTGGTATTCTGAATTAGGGAGTCACGCTGCAAGTATAGATTTGGCAGAATAAATCCACCCAAATGTTGTTGTCCTTGCGCCAGATCAATGGTCAGCGCCGTACCGCAACTAATCACACAATAATTTTCATGCGCTTGCGTCGCCACTGCAAGTACCTGTAACCAGCGGTCAATGCCCAGTTGCGAAGGTTCATCATAACCACAGATCAGACCGGCATATTCTGCCTGTACTTGAGCAAAAATCACTGGAATATGCAGGCTTTCTAAAATGCTGAGAATGCGCTCATTATTGATTTTATCCTGGACTGAGGATAGACCTACCTGATGCAAGCCCAGCGCTTTGAAATGCTGGATCAGGCCAAGTAACAAATCAGCAGGGGACTGTAAATGTAATTCTGCTGCCTGTTCAATAATCTGATCATGCTCGGTAATCCAGTATTTAAGCCGGGTATTGCCGATATCCAACCATAATTTTTTCATTGCTGTATGCCTGTTCATCCACCGTGTTGAAGGCGGAGCTGTCCCTGATAAAAGGTCTGGATTCCCTGATCGGTCAAAATCTTGACTGCACCATCATCCTGAATCCCCAGAAAAGTACCGGAATATTGCCCTTGCACGTCAGTAAATTCAACCGTTTGTTGCATAAATGCAGCCGATCGATTGAAACGCGCCGCCAGGTTTTGACTGCCATAATTAAACCATTGCCCGGCTTGCTGAATCGCCAGATATAACTGGGCAATCAGCTCGACTCTTGAGGTATGTGATAATCCCAACTCGTTCAAGGAGCTAACCTGCTGATCTGGAAGGTCAGTGGGCAGAGGATCGATATTTAAACCTACACCGACCACCACCTGTGTAGATGAAATCGGCTCGACCAGAATGCCGCCCCATTTTCCGTGCAGGCTATACAGGTCATTCGGCCATTTCACCTGTAATTCCAGGCCTTTTAGACTGGGCATTTGCAGGATATTTAACGCAATTTCTAGCGCCAGACGACCATCGATGGGTTTTTGTGTATGCAGCAATGTGCTTAAATAGATGTTCCCTTCAGGTGAAATCCACTGACGTTGACGCTGTCCACGGCCTTGGGTCTGCACATGACTGCATACCAGAACCTGCTGTACCCCCTTCGTTGCCAATTCGCGCACATCATCATTGGTCGATGTAGTAATCGGTTTGATGAGTAATACTTCCGGGAGTTGGCCTGCATCGCTTAATCGTTGTTGCAGTTCACGAGTTTCTACATCCATTTGAATCTAAACGTGGTAAATATCGTTATGGAGTTAATCATATATTTATTGATTGGTGCAATTGCCGGATTCACCGCAGGCCTGTTTGGGGTCGGCGGTGGTTTGATTATTGTGCCGATCCTGTACATTGTTTTTACCCAGCTTCAGTACGATCCCAGCGTGATTATGCATATGGCGGTGGGTACTTCCTTGGCAACAATTATTGTGACTTCTATCAGTTCGGTGATGGCGCATCATCAACGAGGGGCAGTGCTATGGCCCGTGTTTCGTAATCTGGCGCCAGGTCTGATCATTGGTTCTTTCCTGGGGGCGGGGATTGCCGATTATTTATCTGGTCAGGGTTTGCAATTACTGATTGGCTTCTTTGCGGTCTGGGTGGCCTTTAGAATGTTCAGGGGAGCGCATATTCAGATCGATCCGAATCAAAAATTGCCTTCAACCCCGGTACAAATTGCTGCAGGTGGTGGGATCGGTGTGGCATCGGCGATCTTTGGGATTGGCGGGGGAAGTCTGACCGTCCCATTTCTAAATCGCTGCGGAATCGTGATGCAAAAAGCCGTAGCGACCTCTGCGGCTTGTGGATTGCCAATTGCAGTCGCAGGTGCGCTGGGTTTTATCTGGTTCGGTAAACAGGCGCAGGTCACCGTACCGAATACTATTGGCTATATTCATATTTATGCCTTTATTGGGATCAGCATGATGAGTTTTTTCACGGCCAAGCTGGGGGCAAAAGTGGCACATCTGCTTTCACCGGCCGTATTAAAAAAATGTTTTGCTGCTTTACTGACCACTGTCGGCCTGTATTTTATTTATCAAGGCTTCATGGCCTGATTTAAATCTTTTAGGTTGGACTGATGTACCGTATTAGGAGAATAGCTCACTATTCTCCTTTTTTATGGCCTTGAGTTGGCTATAGAGACATAAGATTGTCTGACAATGTCACAGTATTTATCAAAAAAAAACCGTTTAATAGCAACATAGTCCAAATAAAGGGCTAAACCAGTATCCATAAAAAGAAAGACAGGAACGGTATGCCATTAGAACAAGCGCAGAGTTTGTCTGAGCAGATTGCCAAGCACATTAGCGAACAGATTATTCGCGGTGAACTGGTCGAAGGCGAACGTATACAGGAGCTCAGGGTTGCCTCGGAGCTTGATGTCAGTCGGGGTTCGGTTCGTGAAGCCCTGCTTTTGCTGGAACGCACCCAGCTGATCGAAATTTTTCCGCGCCGCGGGGCGATTGTCTCGGAAATGTCGGCCTTGCAGGTGCGTGCCTTATTTGACATGACATCGTTATTGCTCGGGCAGATGGTGCACCGCATGGCGGAAACCTGGCGGGTGCATGAAGCTGAGCGCATTCAGCTATTATTAGAGCAATTGGAAGCAGAAACCCGCCAAGGACACACTGAAAAGTTTTATGATCTGATCTTTCAGGGCATGGCCCAGCAGCATGAGATGGTCGGGAATCCTTATCTGATGCGCTATTATCAGGAACTGCTGCCTTCTTTGCGTCGGAGCTATTTTCTGACCCTGAATATTTCCAGACGAGAGTTACAGGAATCTTTCGACTTATTTAAACTGGTCACTGAAGCAATTTTGATACGAAAAAGTCATCAGGCCACTTTATTTATGGAAGATTTTTGTCGACACTTGCGCAACCTTGTGTTGGAATCTCTGACACGGATGAAACAAATTGAACTCGCGTGGGCCAGACGCTCACGACGTTAAATCAGGACATTATGCGTTTAAGCAGTTTAAAACTTTCAGGCTTTAAATCTTTTGCCGACAGTACCACTTTACATTTTAAAGATAATCGTACTGCGGTCGTGGGACCGAATGGTTGTGGTAAATCCAACGTCATTGATGCCATACGCTGGGTCATGGGCGAGTCCAGTGCGCGTCAGTTGCGTGGTGGCAGCATGCAGGATGTCATCTTTACCGGAACTGCCAAGCGTAAACCGGTGGGCATGGCCAGTGTAGAACTGCGCTTTGACAATACCTATGGCAAGCTGGGCGGTGCTTATAATGCCTATAATGAACTGGCAGTACGCCGTCAGGTCAACCGCGATGGCAAGTCCGAATATTTCCTGAATGGCAGCAAATGCCGTCGTCGTGATATTACCGATATTTTCTTGGGTACCGGTCTTGGTCCGCGTTCCTATGCGATTATCGAACAGGGCATGATCAATCGTCTGGTCGATGCCAAACCCGATGAAATGCGGGTTTATATTGAAGAAGCAGCCGGAGTGTCGCGCTATCAGGCGCGTCGCCGTGAAACCATGCTGCATCTGGATCACACCACACAAAACCTTTCACGTCTGGAAGATATCGCCTCCGAACTGAAATCTCAGCTAAAAACCCTGAAACGTCAGTCGGAAAGTGCGATTCAATATAAAGAACTGGAAGGGCAGATCCGTACCATCAAGATTGAAATTCTGTCTTTTCAATGTGAGCAGAGCCAGCGCTTACAGGAAGAATATACGCTTGAGATGAATACGCTCGGGGAAAACTTTAAGCTGGTGCGCTCTGAACTGACTACCGTTGAACATGATTTGGGCAGTACCAGTGAACTGTTTCAGCGTCTGATTCAGCAATCTCCCCCTTTGCAAACTGAATGGCAACAGGCCGAAAAAAAGCTCAGCGAACTGGAAATGACCCTGCAACAAAAGCAGTCTCTGCTAGAGCAAAATTCCACCAGTCTGGTCAAACTGGAACAGCAAAAAGCCCAAACTAAAGAGCGTTTACAGTTGATTGAACTGCAACTCGATACTTTACAGCAGCAATTTGAAGATCAGCAGGCGCAGTTGCAGCAGCAAGATGGTCAGAGTCAGGCGCAAAGCCAAAACTTGACTGAGCTCAAAGCTCAACATAGCAATGTGGCAGCGCAATTTACCCAGATCAAAACCCAGGTCGAACAGCAGCAACAGCGTAAATTACAGATGTTGGCTCAAAGCGAGCAACTGGCAAAGAATATTGAGCGGATTGAACAGCAGAAACAGACGCTCCAACAGCAAAGTGCACAGATTCAGCAACAGGCGGAGCAAGATGAGCTGGAGCAGTATCAGGCAGACAAAGCCCAAGCTGAACAGCAAATCGCTGACTATGAAATTCAATTAACAGATTTAAAAACTCAATTCGAGCAGATTCAGGCAGAGCAGGCGACCCATCAGCAGCGCTTGATGCAGCTCAAATCTGAAATTCAGGTGCTTCATTCAGAAAAGAAAAACCTGAGTCAATTACTGACCAAAGCCAAGCCAAATGCCAAGAGTGATGCGGTACAGCTGATGCATGTACTTAAGCTCAATGATGCAGGCAAGGTACATGCCAGCCTGATCGAAAAGTTTCTGGCAAAATGGCTATCTGCCCAGATTTTGACAGAGGGCGAGCACTTCCTTGAAGATTGTGCGCGTCAGTTAAAGCAACAGGCTGTTCAGAATAAAATTCAGATTGCCAATACGATGTGTCTGGCCGATTGGATTGAATCTCCACATTATTCACTGTGGCAACAAGTCGCGGTCGTAGATACATTAGCGCAAGCATTGCCTCTTCAAACTGAGTTATTACAAGGCCAGACATTACTGAGTTTAGATGGCTACCATGTTGGTGCGGATTGGATGATTGCACTGGACTATGATGAAGCTAGTCAGGCCGGACAAGGTGCATTGAGTCATCGAATCCGTCTGGATGAAATCGAGCAGCAACTTGCAGAACTTGAACCTAAGTTTATGCAGTTGGAGCAGCAGTTACCTGAACTCACCGATCAGGTTAAAGCTTTGCAAAGCCGGATTCAAAGCATCAGTGAGCAGCACAAGCATACCCAAAAGCAGCTGCAGCAACTCGATGTCAATATTGCCAAAGTACAAAGTAGTGCTCAGGCTTTCGCATTGCAAAAGCAGCAATTACAGCATCAGTTACAACAACTGGATGAGCAGCTTGAAGAAGATGCCATGCAGAAAGATGATCTGGAAATTGATCTGCATGCCTTGAATATCAAACTGGAACAGGCGCTACCAAATTATAAAACCCTGCAATTCCAGCTAGAAGAATTGAGTGCTCAGCTGGATGACTCACAGCAGCTCAATCAGCAAGCGCAGCAGGAACTGGAAGTGTTGCGCCGGCAAAATGTGCAAAGCCAGCAGCAGATTGAATTACTGGAAAAAGATCAGGTTTTCCTAAAAGAACAGTCTCAGCAAATTACTGCACAAATCGAACAAGCCAAAAAGTTTGTCGATCCGGTACAGTTGGAATTACCTGCTTTACAGAGCCAGTTCAATGAACAGGCGCAGATCACTGAAAAGCTGCAAAAAACCTGGGCCGACTGGCAGGTTGAATTAAATCAGGTGCAGAGCAAACAGCAGCAGCTGACCGAACAGCGTCACAGCTTCCAGCAGCAGGATGAAAAACTCCGCACTACACTGGAAGAAAAACGTCTGGCCTGGCAGGCTGCCAAATCTGATTTGCAGCATTATTCTGAACAACTGAAAGAGTTGAATAGTGAAGTAATTTCCGGACTCGATATTGATGTTAAAGCACATCAGGCGAAACTGGAAAAAGCTCAGGCCCAGTTTGATAAACTCGGTGCAGTCAATCTGGCGGCTTCCGAAGAATATGAAGAAGTGTCAAAACGTTATGAGGAACTGAGTCACCAGATGCAGGATCTGGAAAATACGGTTGAACAGCTACAGGCTGCGATGAAGAGTATTGATCAGGAAACCCGTAAACTGTTTATGCACACGTTTGATCAGGTCAATGCTGAACTGCAAAACCTGTTCCCGAAAGTGTTTGAAGGCGGTGAGGCGAGTTTAAGCCTTGAAGATGGCTGGCAGTCGGGGGTAAAACTGATGGCCCGACCACCGGGTAAACGAAACAGCTCATTGGCCTTACTCTCTGGTGGAGAAAAGGCTTTAACTGCATTAGCATTGGTATTCGCGATTTTTCGCTTAAATCCGGCACCATTTTGCGTACTGGATGAAGTCGATGCACCGCTGGATGATGCCAATGTGGGACGCTTTTGTAATTTAGTCAAAGAGCTTTCTGAACACGTGCAATTTATTTATATTACCCATAACAAACTTGCAATGATGATGGCGACTGATCTTTTAGGTGTAACCATGCCTGAACCGGGAACCTCAAAATTAGTGACAGTTAATTTGGAACAGGCAAAAGAATACGGCCTAGCTGCGGAGGTATAATATGGAAATCACCACCATTATCGGGATTGTTATCGCAATTGTGATTATGCTTTTTGGTATAAGAATGCTGTTCAAAAAACCTGTAGAGGCTGTACCTTCACTGGATGCCAACCTGCATATCGACCCGGATAGCCAGACCCCGATCATTCCAAGGCATGTACGTTCTCAGTTGGCACAACAGGATGTCGAATCTGATCGTATCGAGCCAAGCTTGGGTATAGATGAACCGGCTCCTGAAAAGCCTTCCGCCTTTCGCAAGGCTGAATCAACTCCGGTTGAGCCAAAAGCAGTCGAAACTCCTGTAGCTGCCCCGTCAACAGAAGCTGAAGTAGTGGAAAAGTCGGTAGTCACGGCAGGAGATGTTCAACAGGTAGAAGCGGAACAGAAGAATAGCCAGATTGAAACCAAGGAAGAAATGCCTGAATTCAGCCTGAACAGCAACATCGAAAAAGCAGAAATTTCTGAATTTAATGATGAAAGTAGTATTCTGGATGCACATCTGCATGAGCAAAAAATAGTGGATGAAGAAAGTGCTTTGTCCAATGCTGAAACCATTATTTCTTTGCATATCTATCCGCAAGGCCGTGTACTTTCGGGTGATAAAACCTTGAAGGTTTTATTGAAATATGGCCTGCGTTATGGTGAATTGGCCTGTTTCCACCGTTATAGTGAAGATGGTTCAAAACTGCTGTTTTCAGTATTGCAAATGACCGATACCGGAATGGAAGGCTTTGATCTGGAAACCTTATCAACGCAGGAAGTGAAAGGTTTGGCATTCTTCCTGGCTTTACCGCATAGCGATGTACAAAATGCGTTTGATACCATGGACAGTATTTCACGTCTGATTGCCCGTGAAGTGGACGGTCTGGTCTATGACCAGAATCAACAGGAATTTACTCCACAATTACGTGAATTCTGGCGCCATCAGGCAATTGATTATCGTGCTGGACAAGGGACGGAAGTTTAAGGCTGCTTTGTTCAATCTCCAAGTTGAATCTGTAGACTGCAATTTTTATAATAGCCAAAAGCTGAATATTCTACAGGGCGGATTTTCCGCCCTTTTTTATGGTGAAATTATGACCCAAGATGCCACTGTCATTGCGCAAATGCGTCAACTGATTCAACTGCTTGCCAAGCATAACCATGCTTATTATGTGATGGATCAACCGAGCATTGAAGACAGTGAATATGATCAGCTCTTTCACCAGCTCAAAGCCTTAGAAGAACAATATCCAAATTTACAGCAACCGGATACACCAACGGTAAAAGTCGGTGGGCAGGCACTTTCAAAATTTGTGACTGTCACACACGCCGTGCCGATGCTGTCATTAGGCAATGTCTTTAATCAGGAAGATCTGCTGGCTTTTGCCCGCCGTATTGAAGAACGTTTGCCAAATCAAAAAATTGAATATGATGTGGAACTGAAATTTGATGGTCTGGCCATTTCACTCTGGTATGAGCATGGCGTATTGACGCGTGGGGTGACACGCGGCGATGGGGAAACCGGTGAAGACATCACCCAGAATGTCAGAACCATTCGCAACCTGCCGAAACTTTTATCTCCGGTGAATGGCATCATTCCCGATTTGTTGGAAGTCCGCGGCGAAGTGTTGATGCCGAAATCCGGTTTTGAAAAATTGAATGCTGCCAATGCCGCCAAAGGTGAAAAGACCTTTGCTAATCCGCGTAATGCTGCGGCAGGAAGTTTGCGTCAGCTGGACCCGAATATTGCTGCCTCGCGGCCATTGGCTTTTTATGCTTATGGGATTGCTCAGTGCGTGCCGCATCATGGACAAACCACTATGTCCGCCAGTCTGGAATGGTTACATCAGTTCGGTTTTGCGGTTGGCGAGCGTCACTTTATCTGTGACAGTATTCAGGACGTGCAAAAGGTCTACGAACAGATCATTGATGAGCGTGCCAGTCTCAGTGTCGAAATCGATGGCATGGTAATCAAGGTCAATGACCTGAAACAGCAACAACAGCTTGGTTTCCTGAGCCGTGAACCGCGTTGGGCCACCGCCTATAAATTTCCGGCAGTTGCAGCACTGACTACGGTAGAAAATATTAATTGGCAAGTCGGTCGTACTGGAACATTAACTCCAGTCGCGCGTTTGAATCCAGTCGCTGTCGGCGGAGTAACAGTATCTAATGTAACCCTGCACAATATTGGCGAAATTCACCGTCTGGATGTGCGTATTGGCGATACAGTTAGTGTTTATCGTAGTGGCGATGTGATTCCTAAAGTTGAAAAAGTCTGGCCGGAATTTCGCCCGGTTGATGCAGTTGAAGTGCATTTGCCTGAGCAATGTCCAGTCTGTGATTCACCCGTGGTGATGCCGGAAGGTGAAGCATTGGCCCGTTGCTCTGGCGAACTCTATTGTGCTGCGCAGCGGATCGAAACCATTCGTCACTTTGTGTCGCGTAAGGCCATGGATATCGAAGGGCTGGGTGATCGCTGGGTAGAGTCACTGCTACATCTAAATCTTTTAAAAGATGTCTCAGATATTTACCATCTGCATGAACATCGTGAGACTTTGCTCGGTATTGAAAAGATGGGCGCCAAATCGGTTCAGAATCTTTTGGATGCCATTGAAAACAGTAAAAAGACCACACTGGCTGCTTTTATCTATGCACTCGGTATTCGTGGGGTGGGTGAAACTACGGCGCGGATGCTGGCCAATACTTTCCAGACGCTGGATGCCTTGCGTCAGGCCGATCTGGAGGCTTTAAAGAAAACTCCGGATGTAGGTGATATCACTGCGGAATGGATTCTGGATTTCTTTCAGGCACCGCATAATCTGGAAGTTCTGGATCGTTTACTGGCTGCCGGTATTCACTGGGATGCACCGATCGCACCGACTCGTCAGCCGTTAAACGGCGAAAGCTGGGTGGTCACCGGGACTTTAAGCAGTATGGGACGAGATGATGCAACCCAGTTATTGCAAGCCTTAGGTGCACGAGTCAGTGGCAGTGTATCCAGCAAAACCAAATGTGTGGTTGCGGGTGAAAAAGCTGGCTCAAAACTGGATAAAGCAGAAAAACTTGGTATTCCAGTGATCAATGAACAACAGTTTATTGGCTTGATGCAAGACTATGGTCAGCTTGAAGCCTAAATCTCTGCACATTTCATGAAAGAATAAGAGTTAAAAAAGCCACCTTCGGGTGGCTTTTTGCATAAAAAGATTAAGGAATATATTTTTTCACAACACCATCATCGAGTAGCTGCTGGAAATGTTCAACCAGACTTTCTTTCACCGGACGATACTCAATGCCGAGCTCATCTTTACTTTTTTGCGCATTAAAGAAAATTGGATAACCCATATTCAGCTCTACAAATTTACGGCTAAAACCTGCTACAGGCCCGAACAGTTTAAAGGCTGCCTTCGGCAATTGATTGCGCGGGAAGGGAAACTTATTGCCAAAATGTGCTCGCAGAATTTGGCCCATTTCCAGCAGGCTCAAGCTTTCACTACAAATGATATAACGGCCATGCGCTTGCGGATTAAACGCCGCACGGATATGCGCTTCAGCGACATTCTGAACATCGACGACGCCATTCCACATCGGCGGGACACCAAGCAAAGTCATGCCGTTGGCAAACTGTTGCAGGACTTCTACACTACCGGATTGGGTATTTGGCGTTAAGGATTGACCAAAAACCAGTGCCGGATTGATACAGACCAGATCCCAGCGATCCTGTGCTTCAGCCATTTCCCAGGCTTTGCGCTCTGC
Source organism: Acinetobacter sp. RRD8 (assembly GCF_031844225.1). Classification (GTDB taxonomy): domain Bacteria; phylum Pseudomonadota; class Gammaproteobacteria; order Pseudomonadales; family Moraxellaceae; genus Acinetobacter. Next base: position 38,231 of record NZ_JAUZUU010000008.1, on the reverse strand, counting down.
CATGACTTTGGAATAAGGATAAGGCTGATGTGTGGCCGAACTGGTGGTATTCCAGTGGGATTCATCAAAACTGTTATTCTCAGTTTGTAGAATATCAATGGCATCGCCATAAGTGGATGCGATACTCGATGTGACGATTACGCGTTTCACTGATTCAGTCTGATTGACACTATTCAGTACATTTTCAGTGCCTAATACCGCAGGTTCGATAATATCTTTGACTGCATCTTTATAGTTGGTGACCACAAAAGGTGAGGCCATATGAAAGACAATTTCACAGCCTTGCATCGCCTGATCAAAAGAACCCGGGCTTAATAAATTGGCCTGAAATAACTTGAGAGTTCCCGGAGTGCTGTCGGCAATTTTTTCTAAATGGGCAAAGCTCTTACTTTTATTCAGGTCGCGCACCGTGGCATGTACGGTATAGCCTTGCGTGAGTAATTTCTGGATGACCCAGCTGGCAATATAACCCGATGCACCGGTAACCAGAACCGGCGCTGTTGTTTGTGGATGTGTCATATCGGAACCGTTGTTGTTTTAAATTTGTGTGAATGATAAGCGAAATTTAAGCATGAAGTACGCCAATGCAGTGATGTTTATACAAAAAGAATGAATTTGTCTGGTCAAAATTAAGATTTACAAATTTTAACGCATGTGTTTATTCGCCAGTTTTAGGTTATTGCCAAGCGTAATGAAAGTGCAAAGTGTTGTTTTATAAATGGGATTTCATTAAGAACAAAGTGTAAATGCAAGTACTTCTCATTTTAATTATATAAAAATCAAATATTTAACCATGGTTAAGCTTTGCAAATTCAATTGCTTTTCGCCATAATAGCAAAATACAGGTAGGGAGTTATTCAAATGCGCGGAAATCCAGAAGTCGTAGATTATTTAAATATGTTGATCGGTGGCGAACTGGCTGCTCGTGACCAATACTTGATTCACTCTCGTATGTATGAAGATTGGGGATTGACCAAAATCTTTGAACGTATCGATCACGAAATGCAAGAAGAGTCCCAGCATGCGGATGCGATTATCCGTCGTGTTCTGTTCCTTGAAGGAACGCCAAACATGCAGCGCGATGACGTTGAGATTGGCGAGGATGTGGTGAGCTGCCTGAAAGCCGATCTAAAACTTGAATATCATGTGCGGGAAAAACTGGCGCAGGGCATCAAACTGTGCGAAGAGAAAGGTGACTATATCAGCCGTGATATGTTACGCCAGCAAATGTCGGATACCGAAGAAGACCATACTTACTGGTTAGAAAAACAATTGCGCTTAATCGAACTGATTGGTCTGCAAAATTATATTCAGTCACAGATGTAAAACCGGATGAATAAAAAACCCAGCACATGCTGGGTTTTTTATATCTTGAAAATACTTAGTTGTTATTACTCATAATGCCAATTTTTTTGACCTCCAGCCTTTGAGCTGCCGCCATGACCATAGCGATATGTTTATATTCAGTGGCACGATCCGCCTTGATTTTAATCTGATCCTGATCTGCTTTTTGCGCTACTGTCTTGAATAAGTTTTCCAGAGCTTGGGTATTTGCTACCGGCTGTTCATTCCAGAAAATCTTGCCTTGTGCATCCAGACGTAATTCCACCAGCTCAGGCGGTTTTTCATCGGTTACAGGAGGCGTTCCATTCGGTAGATCGATATTAATCGAGTTATTCGGCAAAGGAATTGTGATAATAAACATAATCAACAAGACCAGCATGACATCAATCAGTGGTGTCATGTTGACATCTAGCATCACATCATCGTCTTGATTTGAACCAACATTCATACCCATAAACTTAATCCTTCTTTGTGCTTAAGGTGTAGCGGGCGGAGTGGTGACAAAAGCAATTTTGCCAATACCGGCCTGTTGGGTGGTACTAATCACCTGATCAATTGCTTCATAAGGTGTTAACTGATCACCACGAATATGCACTTCAGGCTGCGGACGTTTCTGTGCTTCTGCCTGTAAACGGCTCAGTAAAACTGTTTTATCTGCAATATAAATTTCGTTCCAGAAAATATCGCCAGTTTTATTGACAGCCAGCTGGATGTTTTCCTGTTTGGTTTCATACGGTACATTTCTTTCTTCAGGCAGATCGACAGGTACGGTATGAATGGCAACCGGTACAGTAATCAGGAAGATAATGAGCAGAACCAGCATAATATCAACCAAAGGTGTGGTATTAATGGTTCCAATTACCTCATCATCGCTGTCGTTTGAATTGACCATCATTCCCATGGCTGATGCCTCACTCTTACTTCACGTCACGATTAACAGAATTATTGGTTGTAATTTCACCGCTGAGTAATACCGCGTGTAAATCAGAACCAAAGGTACGGACTTCTTCCATGACCGCTTTATTACGACGCGTTAACCAGTTGTAGCCAAGCACGGCAGGAACTGCGACTGCCAGACCGATGGCTGTCATGATCAGTGCTTCACCGACTGGGCCGGCAACTTTATCAATGGATGCTTGTCCTGAAACACCAATCGCGGTAAGTGCGTGATAGATACCCCAAACCGTACCAAACAGGCCAACAAAGGGCGCAGTAGAACCTACTGTCGCAAGGAAGGCCAGGCCACCACTCAGATGGTTCTGGATTTTGTCGATTGCACGGGAAATCGAAATGGTGACCCAGGTATTGAAATCAATACGCTCAAGTAATGTGCCACCATGATTTTTGGTTGACTTGATACCTTTTTCCGCAATAAAACGGTAGACGCTGGCTTCATCCAGATTCTCGGTTGCATTATCTAGAGAAGATGATTCCCAGAAAGTATTTTCAGCTTGCTTAGCCTGTTTGCGAATCTTGCCTTGTTGCAGGCATTTGCTGATCATGATGTACCAGGTACCGATCGACATGACCACCAGAATAAACAAAGTGATTTTAGAAACAATATCACCTTCTTTCCACATGGCTTCTAGGCCATAAGGATTGTATCCAGCTTTTTCATCGCTAGCTTCAGCAGGCAGTGGTGGCGGGGTCGGTGTAGCCGCTGTTGCAGGTGTTGTTACCACTGTTTCAGTGACAGCACTGGTATTGGGGGTAGCGGACTGTTCTGCAAAAACTGTTTGCAGAGGTAATAAAGTGCTCATGGCAATTACACCAGCAGCAGTCATATTTTTTAAAGGTTTTAGTGATTTTTTCATCATGGATCTCCTGATTTTTTTCTTTATCTGTTGTATCTGTTAGTCAAGGACAAATTCATAGGGAATGTCATACCAAGATTCTTGCGGTTCGCCATTTTTCATTGCCGGCTTGAAAGTACATAAGCTGAAGGCCTTGGATGCTGCACGATCCAGCGCACGACTACCGCTCGACTTTTTCACTTTGGCATCCTGGACCTTGCCGGTGGTATTTACATATACAGAGATCAAGACTTCACCTTGTTCTTCATTCATCAGTGCATCACGTGGATAGTCTGGGCGTTTACACCCTGCTTCACCTTGTGAAACACCACGAGTTACGCCAGCGGGTGGAGGAGCTGGGGCTGGAGCGGCTGCGACTACTGGAGCCGGTGCTGCTACCGGACTTGGTGAAGGACTCGCTGCAACGGGAGTAGGTACTGCAACAGTTGTCGGTTGGGTTGGCGTTGGAAGTGTTTTCTGTACAGGAACTACTTTTTCAACCGGTTTCACCTCAGGCACTTGTGCCACTTTTTCCACGATTTTTGGTGGTTCAGGTGGAGTTTCTTTTGGTGGCTCAGGTTCAGGCGGCTTAATATCTTGAATAATCATTAGTTCAACCGGCTGTTCTGTCGGTTTAATAATGTCTTTTGCCATACCAGCCATGAGTACTAGGCCAACCAGGATATGCAAAAAAACAACGACCCCAATACCAGTCAGTTTTTTGGCGGAGTTTTTTTCTAAGTCTTCAAACTTTGTGCCCATCATGACTCCTAGAATTTAAGACAAACAGGAAATAGTGCACTGATGAGAAAATTGTTTTTAGTTACAGGCAGCATTATTTTTTGTTTGGCTAAAATTAAACGGGGAAAACCGCAAACACCGCTTGGCAGCAGTGTTTGCGAAGTAATTAATTAAAAGAATTTATAGGTACCACGTAGGAAGTAGGTACGGCCCATTGGATCACCGTGACGAGGGTCATAGCCATATTGAGCATTGTTGGTTGCATCAGAAGCAGGTGGTTCTGCATCAAACATGTTGCGAATACCTGCAGTTAGCTCTAAATTCTTGAATCCGCTATAGGTGCCTGCAAAGTTATAAAGCGTATAGGCACTTACATCACGTTCTTGAGAAAAGTCTTCATAACCACGGATATATTGTTGTTCTAGTCTCATTTTCCAGTCTTCATAAGACCAGTTGATATTGGCAATATGTCTCCAGCGGACGACTGCAGGATCATCATAGATGCCGACGAGCCCTTCCCATTCACCGTTTGGTTCTTCTTGCTCATCCATTTTGATGACATAGGTACCATCAATCCCAAAACCAAAACGGCCTGTTGCTGTCATTGGGCTTAAGTAGTTCAGGCTGAGGTCAATCCCTTCAGTTTTTAATCCACCCATATTTTGTAGAGTTGTATTTAAATACTGGATACGACCATCTGGAGCGTAAACGATCAGATTGCCATAGCGATCAAGGTCATTAAAAATGTCATTAGGAGTAACTGAGCTGACTAAACCTTCAATGTCAATATTGTAGTAATCAGCGGTGAATACCAGATTCTTGATTGGTTCATATACGAATCCGGCTGTAAAAGAGGTTGATTCTTCTGGCTGTAAGTCTGGGTTACCACCTTGTTTACGCTTGAACTGCATACCACATTGGTCTGCAAATTGGGTGCTGGTCGGTTGACCGTTAGCATCACAAAAACGTGGGTTATTGAAGTTAGTGCTAGTATTGGTTTCACTTTGTAAAGAGTTGATTTCCCACATACTTGGGGCACGGAATCCAGTACTATAAGAACTACGGAACATTAACTCTTTAACCGGTTCCCAACGTAGGGATACTTTTGGATTGAAAGTATCACCAAAGTCACTATAGTCATCATAACGTGCCGCAAGTTGAGCTTCTAGAGTCGGCAAGATCGGTACATGTAATTCAGTAAACACCGCAGTAATATCACGGTCACCTGAACTTGACGGTTTATTTGGATCAATACCAGAACCTGGAACCTGGCGAACAAGATCGGCATTCACCTTGGCTTCCCAGTCCTGAGTGGTGTAGCTACCACCCAAGGCAAATCCAACTTCACCTGCAGGTAGTTCATAGATTGGACGGCTGACGGTGAAATCTATAGTGGTAGAATCCAGACTTGCCATATTTGTTGGGCCTGCCACATCAAAAGTAGACCATTTCCCAGCATCTGCAGCGGCCTGAGGACCAAATGGGTTTAAGGTGCCATCATTAAGTGCGGCTTGAACCAAACTTTGATTCAGGTAACCACTGACGAAATTATCAGTTGCTTCACTTTTGGCATAAGTAACGCCACCATTTACATCCCAACCGTAGACTTCACCTTCAATCCCTGCAAAAAAGCGGTTTGATTCATTTTCTGATTGAGAAACACGGTTACCTGATTGTGAACGTAAATAAAGTGCTGCTCTTGGATCTACCAGACCAGCGATGTCTGGTGTAATGCCGTTGCCTGGATAATATTTGCTGGTATTTGGAATAGAAAGACTACCTCCCCATACATCAGGTGCTATCGAGGTTTTTACTTTACTTTCAGTATAAATATATTCAGCAACCGCATTTAATGAATCGGTTAATTTGAAGGTACCTTTACCTAGAGCTGAAAAAGTTTCTTCTTCTGGAGTAATACCAATGAGTGCTTGAGTGTTTAACAGGCAACGTGTACCAGATACAAACATATTTGGTGCATTATTACAGTTTTGATTGATATAAGGGTTAACTACACCTACACCTGAATCTAAAAGGTTGGCAGGGAAGCCGGCACTTGAACCGATCGCCATGTTCAACTCTGGAATTAAACCACCACGACGGCTGACTTTACGATCTTTGGCCATGATCATGTCAGAAGTACGATAATCTACTACACCGTAAACGTTGAAACCTTGTTCATCCAGATCACCATAACCACCGAAAATAGAGACATCATATTTGTCGCCATTCTTTTCTTCAGGTGCTTGCAGTCCACCAGAAATACCGAAACCTTGGTATTCCTTTTTGATAATAAAGTTAATTACACCGGCAATTGCATCTGCACCATATACTGCAGAAGCACCATCACGCAGAATCTCGATTCGCTCAACCATCGCGAGCGGAATAATATTCAGGTTAACTTCAGAAGTACTAAATGGGCTGTTAGCCAAACGACGCCCATTTAATAAAACTAAGGTCTTATCAGTACCAATCCCACGCAGGTTGGCAGAAGAACCTGAAGTATTACTTTTACCAATATTTTGAGAAACAGCAAAACCAGCTTGGTTAGCACTTACTTTATTAATGGCTTCTTCAACCGTGGTGACCCCCTGATTCACCAGATCTTCGACTTTAAGCACAGTAATAGGAGATGCACTTTGTGCAGCTACTCCTTTAATAGATGAACCTGTCACTGTCACTTTTTGAACCTTGGTAGGTTGAGCGGCAGAGTTTTCTGGTTCATCGGCTGCATGTGCCAAAGACAAGCACATCATACTTAAGGTAAGCGTACTTAACTTGAGTATTGTCTTGCCAACTGTTGGAGCCCCCATAGATCCGACCAATTTGTTTTTTTTCATCGTAATTTTCACCCTTTTGTTATGTGAAGTAGTGCTGGGAGGACTTAAGCAAAGCGAATGCCAACTTATAAATTATTAATTTTAAAAAATATTAAGTGATTGAAAAAATTATATTTAATTTAGTTTTTTGGGAGGTTTACTAAGTTTTGATGAAGAAAAATTAAGAGAGTGGGGTTTAAAATCTGAAGAAAGTCTCTATAGGAAACCATGAGAAAGTAAAAAATAAATATTTAATGAATAAGAAAGGAATCTAAAACTGAAAGATAAATTGAATAAAGTTTAATCATGGTGCATGATTTTTACATAAAATATACAATAATTTAATAAGATAATAATTATATATTTCATTTGCTTATGTATGTATTTTCTTGGGTTGAAGTAGTGGGAGGATGCAATAATATGAAACAGGTCTGGTTTATTTTTGTGCAGACTAGGCTTGGGACTAGATTTTAAGAATAAATATTAAATTAATGATTCATGGAAAATATTATGTTATTGATAATGTTTTAAATGATTAATAAAAATAAGCTTTTTTGAGTTAATAACAGGAAAAAATCGTTATTTTTCGAGGATGGCATGAAATTCGCTTTGTTCAGTTTATTCCATCTGTCCAGCTTTGACCCATCCATTGAAGCAAATATGGGATGATGTGTTAAAGACTTCCTATAGTAATAAAACTTCAAGATCAAGAATAGGTACAAATTTGAAATCAGCATTTTTCAGTATGACAATTTTGGCTTTGGCCATGACTACGGGGCAAGCCTCCTGGGCAAAATCATCTGCACATCCGGATAAAGTTTTAAACCTGGCTTTCGAAGCGCCTGATGATGGTTTTGATATGGTCAAAACCTATAATTTTTATAGTGGTAGCGTTGCTGAAGCTATTTTTGAGCCTTTATTACGTTATGACTATCTGGCGCGGCCGGCAATCTTGGCTCCAAATACAGCTGAATCTTTGCCCAAAGTTGAGCAGGATGGCAAAGTTTATACCTTTAAAATCAAGCCAGGAATTTATTTTAGTCCTGATCCTGTATTTCAGGGTAAGAAGCGTGAACTGGTGGCGCGTGATTATATCTATTCCATGCAAAGGATTATGGATCCCAAAAATCATTCTCCTTCTTTTTCTTTTATTGAGGGAAAAATCCTTGGGGCAGAGCAGATCATCCAGCAGGCTAAAAAAACCGGCAAGTTCAACTACGATGCACCGATTGCCGGTTTAAAAGCACTAGATAAATATACTTTGCAAATTACCCTGACCCGTTCCGATCTGAATTTTCCCTATATTCTGGCCTATGTGGCTTTTAGTGGTACCGCACGGGAGGTGATCGAACATTATGGTCATCGGGCAGGTCAGCATCCGGTTGGAACAGGGGCGTATCAGTTACACAAATATGTGCCGCGTAGCCGTATTGAATTGACCGCCAACCCGAATTATCGCGGTTTTGTCTGGAACTTTAAGGGCGATGGTTCCGAATGGGATCAACGTATTGTCAAAGCCATGCAAGGCAAGCAGATGCCGCAAATTGGCAAGGTCAAAATCAGTATTATTGAAGAAGAACAGTCTCGCTGGCTGGCTTTAAAGTCTGGACAACTGGACTATGACAAACTCACTGCGAGCGGCGCCGAACAGGCACTGGAAAATAAGCAGCTGAAAAGCGAATACAAGAAAAAAGGCATCCTGCATTATCCGAATAAAGAACCGGAAATTACCTATACCATCATGAATATGCGAGATCCGTTAATTGGTGGGAATTCACTGGAAAAAATTGCCTTACGTCGTGCTCTCGCCTTGTCCTATAACCAGAAAGAAGCCATCCAGCAGTTGTACAAAGGTCATGCCGATAAAGCTGAAATGATTTTGCCAGAGGGCGTGGGTGGACATGACCCGACGTATAAAAGCAGTATTGCTTATAACCCATTACTGGCCAATAAACTGCTTGACCGCTTTGGCTATAAGAAAGGCGCTGATGGTTACCGAACCTTGCCTGATGGCAAACCTTTGACACTAAAAATGAATTCAACCAGCTCAAGCTCTTCGGTGATTTCTGCAGAGTTATGGAAAAAGAATCTGGATGCGATCGGGGTGCGAATTGAGTTCAAGGTTAGTAATTTTGCTGACAATCTAAAAGAAGCCACCCAATGCAAACATATGATGTGGGGGGGAGCCTGGATTGCGGACTATCCGGAAGGGGAAAACTTTGCCCAGTTACTGTATGGGCCAAATGCGCAGCAAGGCAACCTGAGTTGCTATACCTCAAAAGCCTACGACGCATTGTACCAGACCGCGATGAAACTGCCGCCGCAGCAGCGGATGCCATATTATGAGCAGATGAACCGTCAGATGGAGGCCGATAATCCATGGATTCTGCACAATACCCGTATACGCAACTGGTTGATTCATCCGCATGTACAGGGCTTTAAGGCCCATCCGGTGACCAGAGCAGTTTGGCAATATATGGATATTGAACCTGTTAAAAAATAACTTGAGAAGATTAAGAACCAGTATGAATGTGAATAAAAATACTTTAAAAAAACTGGCCAGTGGGGTGTTAGTGGCCGGTTTGATGATGGCAGGGAGTGCATCGACATGGGCCAGCAATCCTGCCAACCCGAATAAGGTTTTAAAAACAGTATTTCTGGCAGCTGAAACCGGTTTTGATCCGGGTTATATCCATGACCGTTATTCAGCCAAGATTAATGCCGCGATTTTTGAGACTTTATTTACCTATGATTATCTGGCCTCGCCGGCAAAATTAGTGCCATTGACTGCAGTCAGTTTGCCTCAAGTGAGTGCAGACGGTTTGACTTATACCATTAAAGTTAAAAAGGGTATTTACTTTGCCGATGATCCGGTCTTCGGCGATAAAAAACGTGAACTGACTTCGTATGACTATGCTTATAGCTTGAAACGTTTATTGGACCCAAAGCTGCATTCACCGAACAGCTGGTTGCTGGATGGCCGAATTAAAGGGCTGGACGCATGGATGGCTCTAAGCAAAAAGAATGGCAAAGCCTATGAAAATCCGTTTGAAGGGATTCAGACTCCAGACCGCTATACCTTGATATTAAAGCTGAATAATCCGGATCAGAACTTTCCGATGTTGCTGGCACATGGACCTGCCGCTGCAGTAGCTCGTGAAGTGATTGAAAAATATAAAGACAAGGCGGGTTGGGTCATGAATAGGCCAGTGGGAACTGGCCCTTATGTGCTCAGCCGTTGGACACCAGGCTCACGGATTATCTTAAAACCAAATCCAGCTTATCGTGGTTTTGTCTGGGACTTTAAAGCCAGTGGTGCAGAAGATCAGGCCATTGTAAAAGCCATGCAGGGCAAAAAAATGCCTCAAATCGGCACTATTGATGTGCGTGTTATTGAAGAAGCGCAATCCCGGATGCTGGCATTTAAGAAAAATGAACTGGACCTGCTCGAAATTGAGGGCGATATCGTCGTACAGGCCCTCGATGGTGACAAATTAAAGCCTGAGCTGGCTCAGCAGGGAGTGAAGCTGTCACGTATTTTAGAGCCCTCCATTAGCTATCATTACTGGAATATGCAAAACCCGGTCGTGGGTGGTTTCGCGCCAGAAAAAATTGCCTTACGTCGTGCCATGGCGATGGCATTTTCTGTAGAAAACATGATCAATGTATTACTTAAGGGGGATGGAGCAAAACTGCACATGCCTATCCCCCCAGGAGTAGCAGGCTATTCACCGTCCTATAAAAGCAGTATTCCCTATTCAGTCAAAGCAGCCAACATGTTGCTCGACCGCTATAACTACAAGATCGGTGCAGATGGCTGGCGGAAAACGCCTGAAGGTAAACCTCTGGTGATTGAACTGATTACTGGGAATACCAGTCGGGGCCAGCAACAGGGTGAGTTCTGGAAAAAGACCCTGGACAGTATCCATATTCAGCTGACCAGTAAGGCCATGCCATTCGCTGAAGGCATCAAGCTGGAAAAGCAATGTAAAACCATGTTCAAGAGTTCTGCATGGATTGCCGATTATCCGGATGCCGACAATTTTATGCAGCTGTTCTATGGCAAGAATGTCAATGTCACCAACAATGCCTGTTTCAAGCATCCTGAATTTGACCGTCTTTACGAGCAAACCCAGAGCATGCCGCCAGGTCCGGAGCGTGATCTGCTCTATCGCAAAATGACCAGGATTCTCGAAGTCAACATGCCAACCCTGATGCTCTATAGCACCTACCGTAACGCCTTGACCCAACCCCAAATTATTGGACATAAGTCCCATCCGATTCTGTCTTCAGAATGGATGTATATCGATATTAATACGAAAAAGTAAGAAAAAATCTGGAGATGAATATGAAATCAAAGTCTTTAAAATTAAGTACCTTATGTTTAATGATAATGGGGGGATATCAAGGTGTAGCGGCAGATACCCAAGTACAGCTGCTGCCATTATTCAAGGCTGCAGAAATTCCGTCTTTATGTGATGCCAGTCTGGCCTCCATGCAAAAAGATATCCAGATATTTGAAAATAAGAAAATTAAAAATAAAGCCAAGGCCGGACCTTATCTGGCTGAATGGGATGAGTTGCATGCCAAAGCCCGTGATTTCGGTGCTGCAGTAGGGCTATATAGTAATGTCGATCCGGATCCTGCATTGCGTCAGGCAGCCGATGACTGTGAACTTAAAATCAGCAAATACCAGACCACCCTGTATCAGAATCCTAAACTGTATGCCCAGTTCAAGAAACTGAAAGCCAGTGATCCGATTGATCAGAAATTTTTAGAAGATATTCTGGAGCAGTTTGAGAACACCGGGGTACAACTCAGTGCAGAAAAACAGAAACGACTGAAAGAAATTATTGAAGAAAGTACCAAACTGGGACAGGACTTTTCCAAAAATGTGCGGGATAACCCTGAAAAAGTTGAATTTACTCCAGCTGAAATGAAAGGCCTGCCAGAAAGTTACATCGCAAATTTAAAGAAAAATGAAAAGGGCAATTATCTGCTCGGCTTTGATTATCCGGAATACCAGCCTTTTATGGAGCTGGCAGAAAGTGATGAAGCACGCAAACGTTACCAGACCGCTTACACGCGTCGCGGGACCGAACAAAACTTGCAATTCATGAAAAAGGCCATTGATCTGCGTTATGAAATGGCACAACTTTTTGACAAGGAAAGCTATGCCCATTCTGCGCTTGAATTCCGCATGGCCAAAACTTCGGAAGCGGTGAACGGTTTTCTGGATGAGGTTTATGCCAAAGTTGCACCTCTAGAAAAGCAGGATGTAGAACAATTACGCCAGTTCAAGGCTGAAACTTTAAAAGTTCCATTAGAGAAAGCAGAAATTACACGCTGGAATCAGGGTTACTGGAGTGAAAAACTGCGTCAGGCCAAATACAAGGTAGACCAGGAAAAATTGCGGGATTATTTCCCGACAGAAGCATCGCAAAAATGGTTATTCGCTATTTCTTCGGAACTCTATGGTATTGAGTTCAAGCCGGTGAAAGTCAAGGCCTGGCATGATGAAGTAGAATATTATGCGGTACATGACAAAGCTACGGGCGAATTCCTGGGCGGATTATATGTTGATAAATACCCGCGTGAAGGCAAATATGGGCATGCAGCTGTCTGGGGAGCTTATGGCGGCAGTACCCTGAATCAGCGTCGTCCGGTATCGGTACTGGTGACCAATTTTAACCGTAAGGGCTTGAACAGCAATGAACTGGAAACCTTTGTGCATGAAATGGGTCATGCCTTGCACGGGATTCTTTCGAAGACCCGCTATACAGAACAATCTGGTACTTCGGTAGAGCGTGACTTTGTTGAAGCGCCGTCACAGATGTACGAAGAGTGGGCACGTCGTCTGGAAACCTTGTCAAAAGTAGCAGATTACTGTGAGCCAGCATGTCCTCGGGTGGATGCTGCCATGACCGAGCGCTTAAAGAATGTGAAGAATTACGGCCGAGGCCTGCATTATGCCCGTCAGGCTTTATATGCCCAATATGATATGGCCCTGCATGGTAAAGATGCAAAAAACATTGAGCCTTTAAAACTCTGGCAGGATATGGAAGGTAAAACTGCCTTGGGTTATGTTAACGGTCAGCAGTTCCCGGGACAGTTCGGGCATCTGATGGGCGGCTATCAAGCAGGTTACTACAGCTATATGTGGTCTGAGGTTATTGCCCTGGATATGCTTTCCTCCTTTGGTGATCAGCTGATGGACAAGAAAGTCGGTGCGCATTATCGCAATACGGTCCTGGCTCAAGGTGGTCAAAAGCATGGCGAGCAAATGGTGAAAGACTTCTTGGGTCGTGATCCGGACAGCAAAGCTTTCTTTAATGAAATCTCTGGAAAAAATTAAGGAAGGCAAGCGATGCTGGCATATATTATTCGACGGCTTTGGCAAATGATCCCGACCATGCTCGGGGTGATTTTGCTGATATTTCTGCTGTTTAACTGGGTAGGTGGAGACCCTGCCTATATTCTGGCCGGTAAAATGGCCAATGCGGAACAGATTGAGAACATCCGTCAGCAACTGGGTGTGGATCAACCGTATTACGTACAACTCTGGATCTTTATCAAGCAGATTTTAACCTTTGATTATGGGGTGAGCTGGAGTACCGGGGAGTCAGTGGCACAGATTATCACCACCCGTTTGGGACCCTCACTGACCATTCTGATTCCCCTGACCATTCTGCAAACCATTATTTCTATCATTCTGGCTTTGGGTGTGGCTTCGGTTCGTGGTTCTTTGACAGATCGCATGATCATGATGCTGTGTACGATCGGTATGTCGATCAGTATTCTGGTATATATCATCGTGTTCCAGTATTTCCTGGCTTATGAACTGAGCTGGTTCCCGGTACAGGGCTGGAGTGATAATTTCGCCGACAACCTTTTCAAATACGCCTTGTTACCTGTGCTGATTATGTTGGTGGTCAGTATCGCACCAACACTACGCCTGTATCGTAGTTTCGTACTGGATGAAGTTAATCAGGACTATGTACGTACTGCGCGTGCCAAAGGCCTGGGTGAAAACCGTATCATGGGCGTGCATGTCTTGCGCAATGCTTCGATTCCGATTATTACCGATGTCATGGCAGGACTTCCGGCACTGCTGATCGGTGCTTTCCTGATTGAACGTTTTTTTGGTATTCCTGGAATTGGCCGTGAAGTCATTATTGCGGTAGAACGTTCCGATTTTCCTGTGATTAAAGCCATTACGGTCTATGTTGCTGCTGCGACCATGATATTCAACCTGATTGCCGATCTGATCTATAAATGGGTCGATCCGCGTGTACAGTTGAAGTAGGTGAATTATGCTGAGTGCGATATTTAAAAAAGAACAAGCGGCTGAAGCAGCACCTGAATCGGCTTCAACAGGATTATGGCAACTGGCCATGCGCCGTTTGAAACGTGACCGGATTGCCATGTTTTCCCTGTATGTGGTGCTGTTTTATCTGCTGCTGCTGGTACTTTCAATGAGCGGCCTGATTGCCAAAGACTGGAATAAAGAAGTGGCGGTCAGCTATGCACCGCCGAGTTTTATCAGTGCAGCGCCAGTTCCGGCTGGATCTGATGCAGAACAGGGTACAGAATCTGTTGCTGTACCGGTCAATCCAGTTGATCCCTTAAAAGATGTCATTGCTGAATTGAATGCTGAAATTGCTGCTGAGCAGGGTGCTGGTGCGGGCATCGATTATTATGGCGTGGTCGATCCGCTGGCAGAAGACATGAAGGCCATTAATCAGGAGCTCGGCGGCCAGCTGATGGATGAAAGTGGGGAACTCAAGCAAAGTCTGGTCTTTGGCGCCGATAAATGGGGTCAGGATGTTTTACAGAAAACCATTAAGGGGGCTGAAACCTCGATTCTGGTTGGACTGATTGCAGCTTTTGTCGCTGTACTGATTGGGACTGCACTGGGTGCAATAGCAGGTTACTTTGGTGGCTGGGTCGATGATGTCCTAAACTGGTTTTATAATATCTTTACCTCGATTCCCTATTTGTTGCTGGTTTTGGCGATTGCCGCAGTGTTACAGCAGAAAGGTATTTTATCAATTATCCTGATTTTAGGTCTGACTGGCTGGACCGGAGTTTTCCGTTTGGTTCGTGCCGAATACATGAAACATACGGCACGTGAATATGTGCTGGCTGCCAAGGCGATTGGCGTGAGTAATCTGCGTCGTATGTTTGTCCATATTTTTCCCAATGTCAGCCATATTGCCCTGGTGCAGATGTCTATTCTGGTGGTGGCATTTATCAAGTCTGAAGTCATTTTGAGCTTCCTTGGTTTCGGTGTGCCTATCGGGGTAGTGTCATGGGGCAGTATGCTAAATGAAGCGCAAAGCGAGTTGATTTTGGGTAAATGGTGGCAACTGGCGGCAGCCTCAATCGCCATGGCGGTATTGGTGACTGCATTCTCGATGTTTACCGATGCACTCCGTGATGCATTAGATCCAAAACTGAAATAGGAGCGCAACGATGTCTGAAATCAATCCAAGCACAGCACCTGCGCTACTTCGCGTAGAAAATCTGCGAGTCAGTTTTAAAGGTGAAAATAAAGAATATATTGAGACTGTAAAAGGGGTTTCTTTCGAGATTCCGGCCAATACCACAGTTGCACTGGTAGGCGAATCGGGAAGTGGCAAGTCGGTCACTTCCCTCGCCACTATGGGCCTGCTTCCGGCAGAAAGCGCACGTATTTCAGAAGATAGCCAGATCATCTTTGAAGGGAAAAACCTGCTCAAGCTTAAAACCCGTGAAATGCGCAAGATGTGCGGCAAAGACATTGCCATGATTTTTCAGGAGCCAATGTCTTCGCTAAATCCGGTATTTACGGTAGGCATGCAGATTGCAGAAATCTTGCAACTACATTTAGGCATGAATAAAAAACAGGCGCGGCAACGTACCCTGGAGCTCCTCAAAGAAGTGGGGATCCCTGCGCCAGAAACTAAAATTGATGCCTATCCGGGGCAGCTTTCCGGTGGACAGCAGCAACGCGTCATGATTGCCATGGCCATTGCTTGTGAACCTAAACTGTTGATTGCAGATGAACCGACCACAGCCCTGGATGTGACTATTCAAAAGCAGATTCTGGACTTGCTGGAATCGCTGCGTCAGCGTCGCCAGATGTCGATGCTGTTTATTACCCATGATCTGGCATTGGTTGGTGAAATTGCCGATCAGGTGATTGTGATGCGCCATGGGGAAATCCGTGAACAGGGTCCGGTTCGGGAGGTGCTGGACCGGCCTCAGGACATGTATACCAAAGCCTTGTTGCACTGCCGCCCGCAACTCTCGCAACGTCCGTTACGTTTGCCGATGATCAGCGATTTTATGAAACAGGATGGTTCAACCTGGCTGGAAGATATTCGTCTGAATACTCAGCTTCCGCAACGTTCACGTGGACTAAAGGGCGGAGAGGAAATTATTTTGGATGTACGGGATCTGCAAAAATCTTTTTATAGTCGTAAAGGACTGTTTGGCAAAGATGAGTTTCAAGCAGTAAAAGGAGTTTCTTTTCAGCTGGCCAAAGGCAAGACCTTGGGGTTGGTCGGGGAGTCCGGTTCGGGTAAAACCACCATTGGCTTGTTGCTGATGCGTCTGCAAAAGGCTACGGGCGGTAAGGCACTGTTTCAGGGTCGGGACATTCTGGACATGTCGGAACAGGAATTTACCCAGTATCAACGTAAAATCCAGATCATTTTCCAGAATCCCTATGCTTCTCTGAATCCGCGCTTTACCGTAGGGCAAATCCTGATGGAACCGATGCAGATTCACAAGATTGGTCAGGATGATGCCGAACGCAAACAAATGGCTCTGGATTTGCTGGAACGGGTCAGCTTGCCTGCTCAGGCTTTTTATCGCTACCCGCATGAGTTTTCCGGTGGTCAGCGTCAGCGGATTGCAATCGCACGTTGCCTGACCTTAAAGCCTGAGATTTTGATCTGCGATGAATCGGTCTCGGCACTGGATGTCTCAGTACAGGCGCAGGTGCTGAATTTACTGCAAGATTTGCAGGATGAATTCGGACTCAGCTATATCTTTATTTCACATGATTTGTCGGTAGTGAAATATATTTCAGATCAGATCATGGTGCTGAATCATGGTGAATTGGTGGAAATCGCCAATTCAGATGAATTGTATCAATCTCCACAGCATGAATATACCAAGCGTTTACTCGGTGCCATTCCGCAAGGGATTCCACAAAGTGCCTGATGCATAAGGCATAAAAAAGTCAGGCAATGTGCCTGACTTTTTTATTTATCTTAATTAAAACTTTTTAAAGCCTTTGTTGACGCCATATGGACGGCGCGGCGCATTTTCATCACGCTCTTCACGGCGGCCGAAACCTTGATCAGGACGGTTTTCACGACGTACAAACTGAGTGCCATTCTGGTTTTCAGCTCTGTCACGACGACCATAAGCATTGTCATCACGACGCTCACGGCCAGTATTATTTTGTGGTTGCTCATCACTGTCACGACGTTGCTGACGCAAGAAACCGCCACGGCGCGCAGCCATCGGTTTGTCTTGCATACGCTCGTTACGGCGTTTCGCCATACCAAACAAGCCTGTACCTTGACGTGGCTTCAATTCCACAGCTTTGGTCAGGTTGTCGATATCGTTTTTATCCAGTTCAATCCAGCGACCGGTACGCAGTTCGCGTGGCAAAATCACAGTACCATAACGGGTACGCAGTAGACGGCTGACTTTCAGGCCTTGTGATTCAAAGATACGACGTACTTCACGGTTACGACCTTCTTTCACCACGACCTGGAACCAACGATTGATCCCGTCACCGCCCAGTTCAGAGAAAGATTCGAATTTTGCCGGACCATCGTCTAGCACCACGCCTTTAAGCATGTTGTTACGAATTTGTGGCGTTACTTCACCCATGACACGAACTGCATATTCACGTTCGATTTCATTCGATGGGTGCATCAAGCGATTCGCAAGTTCACCATCATTTGTGAACAAGAGTAGACCGGTGGAATTAATATCCAGACGACCGACCATCACCCAGCGATCGCCCGGAATAGCAGGCAGCTGTTCAAACACGGTCGGACGGTTTTCAGGATCGCTACGTGAGCAGATCTCGCCTTCAGGCTTGTAATAGATAATGACACGACGACGGATTTCGTCTTCAATCTGGAAGGCAACTTTACGACCATCGATGCGAAGCTCATCACCTGGTTCGATTCGTTCACCCACTTGGGCAATTTGCCCGTTGACACTTACACGACCCGCGGCAATGACTTCTTCCATATAACGGCGAGAACCCAAACCAACGCGTGCAAGCACCTTTTGCAACTTTTCACTCATGACAGCATAACCTTAGAAATAATTATCAACAGTTCACCTATTTATGACTTCGGTGCATTCGCATCGAGGGCCATAAAAGCTTCCTTGGCATCCTGCAGGGGAGGCAATTGGCCCAAACTATTCAGGCCAAACGCATTTAAAAATTGTGGCGTTGTCATTAACAACGCAGGTCTTCCAGGGAGTTCACGAAATCCGGACTCTTTAATCCAGTTCCAGTCAAACAGCGTACGCAGGTTTTGACTGTTATTCGTAACACCACGAATCTGTTCAATATCCGCTCGAGTCACTGGCTGGTGATAAGCAATCACTGCAAGCGTCTCCAGTAATGAAGGCGACAAGCGAGCCGGTCGCTCAGGCCAGGTCTGTGCAATAATATTACGATATTTTGCACGTACTTGAAAACGATAACCTTGTGCTGTTTCAATCAGTTCGATCGAACGGCCATGCATGAGCATGGAAAGTTGTTGTAAATACTGACGTAATTCCGGTTTGCTATAGCGATCTTGAAAAGCTTCTTTCAGACGCGCCAGTGAAACCGCGGAGTCGCTGGCGAAAATAATCGCTTCAAGCTGCATCAATACTTCATGCAGATTATCTTCTGCAGATAACAGCGTATTTTGATCGAATGTCATTGACTGGCTCCTTGAATCGCGAGCGGGGCTTCAATACCTGTAGCAATAATCTGAATTTTTTGTTGTCGGGTCAGTTCCAGTACCGCCATAAAGGTCACTACCATACCCATACGGCCTTGGCTCGGTTTTAACAAGTCCTTAAAGCTGAGTACTGCGCCAGTTTCAATACAACTTTCAATATAGGCAATCCGTTCTTCCAGCAGTACCGGTTCCTGTTGTACCTGATGAATCACGGGTTCAGGACGGTTAAATATACAGAGCAAGGCATCACGCAATAAATCGCTTGAATAGCCTTCATTCGGCTGCTGGATGTCTCCCAGACTGACGTTGGTGCTGAAAGTGTCTCGTTCCAGAATTGGCATCTGACCCAGACGTTCTGCTGCCTGTTTAATTCTTAAATAATTTTCTAAACGGTCAATCAGTTCTTGTTTTGGATCCTGCTCAATCGCAGTCAGGCTTTTTGGTTTAGGTAACAGCAAACGCGATTTCAGATCTGCCAGTAAGGCTGCCATCACCATATAATCGGCCGTCAGCTCGATATTCAGGGATTTCATCGCGTCCATATAAGACAAATACTGTGCTGCAATCGGCGCGATATCGACCTGTAACAGATCAAAACCGTTTTTTTGAATCAGGTAAATTAAAAAGTCGAGTGGGCCTTCAAAATGTTCTAATAAGATTTCAAATGCCGCTGGAGGAATATACAGATCCTCTGGAATTGTATCCTGCCATTCATCCAGAACCCGAATGTGCGGAGCAGATTCCATAGTGTTATGGATAATTTGAGTCATTACAATTATAGGCCACGCGAATTTTCAAAGGCATGCAAAGGCTTGATTTTCGGTATCTGATCGAAAGAAAAGCACAGGATTAAGCGTTGTCATTGTACTGGAAAAGTAACTTTAAATAAATTAAATAAGCTGTCAAAGCCATAAAAACTTAAAAAAATAATGGAATTTATCAGCTCTTTCAAAATAGCACCGAGAAAAATGGCAGAATTGGGCAGCAAATGCCACGGTGATTTTTACGTTAAATTGGCTCTCATAATTAAGCGTATCTGGTAGATGATGCCAGTTGATTCACTTCAAAAAAACTCGATCAATACAATGACTCTCATTAAAAGAGAAAATAAGCTAGCTGGCAGGTATTGAATGATTTTTAAACGGATTTCCCATTAAAAAACATAAAATTAATAAGTATTAATAAAATATTTCCCCGTAATTTTTGGTCAAAAATCCCGCTATACTCTCGAAAAATAGTCAAGAATCACAAAAATCAATAAAAAGGTGAAGAAAGCATGCCACTTATTCTGGTTGTTATTGGGATGATCGCATTCGGGGGATTTTGGGCTTATCCCAAATATCAGATTATGCAGCTTGAAGATGAAGCACGCACAGGGCTGAAATCAGGCGGATTTTCAGCTTTTGCCGAACAGGCCCGACCTGTCATGCAGGCCATGAAAATGGATTTTAGTGTGCTGGATCAATATCCCAATATCCGTTTTTACATGCGGCATATGGCCTATGAGGGCGACCAGCTGGATGAGCGGATTAAACTGGATATGCAAGCTATGTCTTGTGAGTCAATCAATTCCTTTAAAGTCATGGAACCCAAGGCACGCACAGCGATGTTGAATGTACTGGAAGAAGATCAGATTATTTTTCATGTGTATCTGAAAAATAAACTGGGTCAAGAGCTCATGCATCATGAACAGAAGCTATCGCAATGTCCAAATTTCATTGCGGTTCGTCATTATGAGCGTAGTTCAGATTCCTAAACTGTTTTTGCCAGCCACTGCATTTATGCCGAATTGAAAAGAATAGAATTGCAACCTCTCACCATATGCTGTTTTAGATTTTCATGGTGAGGAATGACTGTATTCCTTGATCGCAAATTCAATGATACGTTGGCAAGTTTCTGCCAGGCATACATTTTGGTTTGAATAGATCTGCAACAACTGTCTCACTAGAGCCAACGTCAGGAAAAATTGGTATTCAGTATGATCAATATTTATAGTGAGATGGGGAGAAGGATGTGCTTCGACCATGACTGCCTTGGATTGCAGTGTCCAAGGCAGTTCTGCATAGATCAAATCCTGTACAGAAAATTCATGCTGATTTAGGAGCAAGTAAAATAAATCCATTTATTCTGACTCCCTCAATGTTTATGGGGAAATTCTCAGACCTCATTTATTCAAAGGCGCTGACATCTCCCATACCACGACGAATCACTTCTGGATGATCACCGGATAAATCTACAATAGAGGTCGTGCTCAAGGTGCCTAAACCGCTATCTACAAAAACATCAATGCGTTTGCCCAGTTGCATTTCAATATCATAAGGATCGTCAAGTGGGTCAGTCTGACCCGGTAAAATCAGGGTAGAAGTCAATAAGGGCACACCGAGTTCTTTGAGCAACATCTGACACACCGGATTATTCGGAATGCGTAGACCAATAGTTTTCTTTTTAGGATGCATCAACCGACGTGGCACTTCGCTGGTCGCAGGTAAAATAAAGGTCGTGATAGCCGGTGTATTATTTTTCAGCAAACGGTACATGGCATTGTCCACCTTGGCATAAGTGGCAATATCGGACAAATCACAGCACAGAATCGCATATTGATGCTTTGGGCCCAGACCACGAATTTGCGCAATCCGCTCCATGGCACTCTTGTTCCCAATCTGGCAACCGATCGCATAGGCCGCATCAGTGGGATAGACCACCACATCACCCGCACGGATACGTTCCACTGCCTGACTGATTAAGCGGGGTTGCGGATTGTCGGGGTGTACGCGTAAATGCAGCATAGAGACTACTCCAAGCTTGGGCTAATGGCTTATTATGTGGCGCTCAGACAAGATCTGGCAATCATAAAAAAGGTAGATTTGTGTAATTTAATCAAGTATTTCACGTATAAATTCATCAGATTGTAAACTTTTGCCACCTCTGATGCAGATACAGATACATTGGATAAAGCGAGCTGCATCACGTGGAAGTTTGGCTGTACCATTAAAATAAGCCTGTACTTGAGCGTAGACATTATCTTTAAAGCTGGCGCCATCACCGCCGTCGCCAGTCAGGTTATCCAAAGAAACCCGGAATTTACGGCCAAAAGCCTGGGCAAACATCCATTCAATTGCCTGTGGCTTGATTTCCACTTGTTCAAATAAAACCTGCTGTTCACGGGTCCGCCCATCCGGGGCATACCAGTAACCCAGATCAGGCAGCAGGCGGCGTTTGTCTCCGGCAATGGTCCAGTGGCTGATTTCATGCAAAGCGCTATTAAAGAAACCATGGGCAAACTGGATCCGGGCAGGACTGTTTGTACTTGCAGGGAAATATTCTGGTTCAAATTCGCCGCGCACTAAAGTGACATTTAAATGGGAAAACCAGTGATTAAAGTGTAAGATGAGCCAGTCCACCTGCTGCGCTTCTGACGATAAATTCGCCCATGGCGAGAGTTGCACTTGTTGTGTTGAACTGTCAGAATCAAGGCTTGGAATTGTGCTAACGAGTGATGAAACATTCACTTCTGTTTGCGGCTGCAACAGATGCATGACTTGAGTTACCCAAATGGTCTGTCGAAATAAGTACAAAATTGTATCTTAATCTTTGACAGAGTACTGATGAATTTGTAGAATTGCCGCCTTAATTATGTCAGCAAATACCTTTCCGGCACAGATTGAGCCGTTTAAATGGGCTGAACAGGGCTTTAAATGGTCAGGTCAACTGCCTTTATCCCGCTTTGTTCGTATCGCTCGTGAAGCTGTTGGATCAATTGATGATCAATTGATTAACATAGACTGTAAGCTATCAATGGATGCCTATCATCGTATTGCATGGCTAGATGGTCACGTTGAAACAAAAGTTCCTATGGAATGCCAGCGTTGTCTGGAAACTGTAGAAATTGAACTGGTTTCATCGTTCCATTTAGCACTTGTGGATGATGAGTCACTGATAGAGCGCTTGGATGAGGATGCTGATTTCATCGTCCTAGGTGAAAGTGAAGCAACGACCAAAGGTGATTATGATGCACCGGCGACCGCTGATTTGCTCGCGCTGATAGAAGATGAACTGTTATTGTTGATGCCGTTGTCGCCTAAACATGAGTTTTGTGAACATAAGCATCAACCTGCCGTAGAAGAAGTGGCTGAAGAAAAACGGGACAACCCGTTTGAAGTTTTGGCTGCTTTGAAGGGTAAACTTAACTAATTTTTGTGTTATACTCTTGTGTATAAGACAATCGAATTTGTTCTGATCCATTTTTTCGATCTTTGTAAGGAGCCATCATGGCCGTTCAGCAAAACCGTAAAAGTCGCTCTCGCCGTGACATGCGCCGTTCACATGACGCTTTAACCGAGAATGCATTAACTGTAGACCAAGCTACTGGCGAGACTCACCGTCGTCACCACGTATCTAAAGATGGTATCTACCGTGGTCGTCAATTATTCGCTAAAGCATCTGCTGAATAATTGGTGATGTATTAAGCGTCAAGCTTAGTAGAAAAAATGGGAGCATTTAGCTCCCTTTTTTTTGTCTTTGATTTTTAGGTGTATCGGTTTTTTGTTGTATTTGGCAATTACCGCCAGCAAAATTACATGCTAAATTGCGCTCCACAATGATTTAGGTGGTCTTATTGGTCAGTCTTCTGGTTAGGATTGAAGAAGCACACCTCTTGAATGAAAGGATTTTATTATGTCTGCTACACCACTCGAACAAGCAGCACCCGCAACGAAAACTGCATTTGTGTTTCCGGGTCAGGGCTCACAGAAAGCCGGTATGCTGGCTGAACTTGCAGAACAGTTTGCGAGTATTCACGAGACATTTGCAGAAGCATCTGAAGCCGTCGGTTTTGATCTGTGGCAGATTGCGCAAACTGGCGAAGGTCTGGATCAAACCGAATTTACCCAGCCGGTATTGCTGACTGCAAGTATTGCCTTATGGCGCGTGTGGTTAGAATCTGGCGGTGTAGCACCGAAATATCTTGCAGGCCATTCACTGGGTGAATACAGCGCACTGGTTGCATCAGGTGCTTTAAGCCTGGGTGATGCTGCGAAGCTAGTGAACTTGCGTGGCAAACTCATGCAGACTGCTGTACCTCAGGGTGTGGGTGCGATGGCTGCCATTTTGGGTCTGGACGATGCCAAAGTGATTGAGCTGTGTGCACAAGCAACTGCAGCAGGCGAAGGTTCTGTCGAAGCGGCGAACTACAATGCGCAAGGGCAGGTTGTCGTTGCAGGCAATAAAGATCGCGTTGAAGCAGTGATGGCATTGGCCAAAGAAAACGGCGGAAAAGCCATTGCATTGCCAGTATCGGTTCCATCGCATTGTTCATTGATGAAACCTGCTGCTGAACAGTTTGCTCCGGCATTGGAACAAACCGCCATTGAGCTACCACGCATTCCTGTATTACAAAATGTAGGCGCGCAAGCGGCAACCAGTGTAGATGAATTGCGTCAGGCGTTGACCGCGCAACTTTATGAGTCGGTACAATGGACTAAAACCTTACAATTCCTTCAAGATGAAGGTGTTGAGTACATCGTAGAATGTGGTCCGGGTAATGTATTGACCAACTTGGCGAAACGCTTGCCGAATATTCAAAAAGCACTTCCACTGGACAGTCAATCTCGTCTGGAAGATGCATTAAACACCGTATTGGCGGCAGAAGGGAAAAGTGCATGACACAGGAACGTAAAGTTGCTCTGGTAACAGGTGCAAGTCGTGGTATTGGTGCTGCGATCGCACAGCAATTGATTCAAGACGGTTATTTTGTCGTAGGTACTGCAACGTCTGAAGCAGGTGCGGAAAAATTATCGGCAGAATTTGCTGAAAATGGCGCTGGAAAAGTACTGGATGTACGTGATGGTGCTGCGATTGATGCGCTGGTAACGGACATCGAACAGAACTATGGTCCAGTCCTTGCGTTGGTCAATAATGCAGGTATTACCAAAGACAATTTGCTGCTGCGTATGTCTGAAGATGACTGGGATGATATTTTAAATATTCACCTGAAAGCAGTTTACCGTCTGTCTAAGCGTGTACTCAAAGGCATGACCAAGGCGCGTTTCGGCCGCATCATCAATATCAGTTCTGTGGTGGCACACTTTGCCAACCCAGGTCAGGCCAACTATTCTGCTGCCAAAGCAGGTATTGAAGCATTTAGCCGCAGCCTTGCCAAAGAAATGGGCAGTCGTCAGATTACGGTAAACTCGGTCGCACCAGGTTTTATTGCGACTGAGATGACTGAACAGTTAAGCGAAGAAATTCGTAAAAAAATGACTGAGCAAGTGGCATTAAACCGTTTAGGTGATCCACAGGATATCGCAAATGCCGTAAGTTTCTTGGCTTCAGATAAAGCCAGTTACATTACTGGTACAGTTATGCATGTAAATGGGGGCTTATACATGAGTTAAGCTCAAGTATAAACTTTCCAAATTTTTTAGATTCAATTAAACTAACGGCATTAAAAACGCCACAAGCAATGAGGAGAATTCCTGTGAGCGATATCGAACAACGTGTTAAGCAAGCAGTTGCAGAACAACTTGGTATCAAAATCGAAGAGATTAAAAACGAAGCGTCTTTCATGGATGACTTAGGTGCAGATTCTCTAGATCTAGTTGAACTTGTTATGTCTTTCGAAAATGATTTTGACATCACGATTCCTGATGAAGATTCTAACGAAATCACAACTGTTCAATCTGCAATTGACTACGTTTCTAAGAAACTGGGTTAATCGCCGATTTCAGCTTTGCTGAACATAAAGACCACCCTTGAGGTGGTTTTTTTGTATCTGCTTTTTATATGAATGGAGGTTTTACAATCCATTACCTTTCTGTCACCAATGACTAACTATCTCTCTAGAGTTTTCATTATAAAAATAAGAGTGATGTGACATTAACAACAAGAATGGAGTCCGCTATGGGTCTTTTTGATTTTGTAAAAGGTATCGGTAAGAAGAATACAGCTGCTGCAGAACCACAGGCTGCACCTACAACGACAACGCCGACTGCAGCACAACCTGCAGAGCCTTCTGCTCAGGAAGTGGCAAATAAACTACTCGGCCATGTGAAAAGTCTGGGCCTTCCGATCACTGGCTTATCCATCAGTTATAACTCAGCCTCCGATCTGGCGACGGTCAGAGGTCAGGTACAAAGTCAGGCCGATCGTGAAAAGATTGTTCTGGCCGTGGGTAATATTGATCATGTCGCCAAAGTGGATGATCAGCTTACAGTAAGCAGTCCTGAGCCGGAAAGTAAGTTCTACACAGTGAAATCAGGTGACAGCTTGTCAAAAATTTCAAAAGAATTTTATGGTGATGCCAATCAGTATAATAAAATTTTTGAAGCCAACCGTCCGTTGCTCAAAGATGCAGATGATATTTTCCCGGGACAGGTGCTACGCATTCCTGCTTAAGGTTTAATAAGTCCAATCAATATTCGATCTCAAAGCCCCGTTTGGGGCTTTGTTGTTTTTGTCCGTAGCTTTAAAAAGCCATCATTACTAAATACCTAGGTCCAGATATAAACTTTCTTTGACTTCTTCCATCACTACATAACTGTGGGATGAAGCAGAAGCGGGCAGTTTTTTTAGTAAATCTCCCAACAGGCGGCGATAGGCACTCATTTCCTTTAAACGCGCTTTGACCAGATAATCAAAATCACCGGAAATTAAATGGCATTCCAGGACTTCCGGAATCTCAGTCAAATTGCGTGCCACCTGATCAAAGACATCACCTGATTTGGCTGAGAGTTTGATTTCCAGAAATACCAGCAAACTACGTTCTAGCATTTCCGGATTTAGACGGGCGTAATAACCCATGATGATGCCTTCGCGTTCCAGCCGTTTTACCCGTTCTGAACAGGGTGTGGTTGATAGATTGACGCGTGCTGCAAGTTCGCTAATGGCAATCCGGCCATCGCGTTGCAGGATGTCTAGAATCATGCGATCAATGCGGTCTAATTTGCGCATTAATATTTCCCTCTTTTTTTTAATTCTGCCCGAAAAAATATTTATTTCACTGAATATACAGTCTGAATATAGTGAATTTAACTATTAAAGCAAAAATATACTAGTGAAATAAACTGAAAAGATGTTTGAGGGTTAAGGTAATGCGCGTATTAGTTTTGGGTAGTGGTGTGATTGGTGTGGCAAGCGCTTACTATCTGGCGCAGCAGGGAGCAACCGTGACTGTGTTAGATCGTCAGGCAGGTCCGGCGCAAGAAACCAGCTTCGGTAATGCCGGGCAGATTTCTCCAGGATATTCGACCCCTTGGGCTGCACCAGGTATTCCGTTTAAGGCAGTCAAATGGATGTTTCAGCATCATGCACCGTTGGCGATTAATGTCGATGGCAGCTTGTGGCAATTGCAGTGGATGGCACAAATGCTGAAAAACTGTAATGCCCAGCATTATGCAGTCAATAAAGAACGTATGGTGCGTGTGGCTGAATACAGCCGTGACTGTTTACGTAATTTGCGCCGTGACATTGGCATTTCTTATGAGAACCGCTCGAAAGGCACTTTGCAGATTTTCCGTAAAGATGCACAGCTGGATGCGGTGCAGCGCGATATTGAAGTTCTGAAAGAAACCGGTGTGGAGTTTGAGCTGCTTGACCGTGATGGACTGGCGCGTGTAGAGCCGGCATTGGCACAGGCTAAAGATAAACTGGTGGGTGGTTTGCATTTACCCAATGACGAAACGGGTGACTGCTATCTGTTTACCAATGCCCTGGCAGAACATGCCAAAGGGATGGGTGTAGAGTTCAAGTTTAATCAGAACGTTGAAAAGCTGATTGTAGAAGGTGACCAGATCAAAGGTGTTCTGGTGAATGGTCAGGTACTCACGGCAGATAAATATGTGCTGGCCTTTGGTAGTTATTCACGTGATTTCCTCAAACCGCTTGAACTGAATTTACCGGTCTATCCGGTGAAAGGTTATTCACTGACCATTCCGATTTTAGATCCGGCCTATGCACCACAATCTACAGTACTGGATGAAACCTATAAAATTGCGATTACCCGTTTCGACCAGCGCATCCGCGTAGGGGGAATGGCTGAACTGAGCGGTTTTAATTTGGGTCTGAATGAAGATCGTCGCGGCACGCTGGAAATGGTGACCCGTGATTTATTCCCTGGAGGAGACATGAATCAGGCCAGTTTCTGGACAGGACTGCGTCCAATGACCCCGGACAGTACGCCAATTATTGGGAAAACCCGTTTTAAAAACCTGTTCCTGAATACTGGACATGGCACGCTGGGTTGGACCATGGCCTGCGGTTCAGGAAAATTAATCAGCGATCTAGTTTTGGCACGTGATCCTGAAATTAGTACCGAAGGATTGTCATTGGCGCGCTATCACCAGGCGGCTTAAGACTATCTGAGGCGGAATATTCAAGGAGGAATGTATGCCACGTCCCATTACTGCAATTATCCATCAACAGGCGCTTGCGCATAATTTAAGTGTGGCGCGCCAATGTATGCCCAATAGTCAGGTATTTGCCGTGGTCAAGGCCAATGCCTATGGGCACGGGATTGAACGTGTCTATGCTGGACTTGAAGGTG
Organism: Acinetobacter sp. RRD8; assembly: GCF_031844225.1. Taxonomy (GTDB): domain Bacteria; phylum Pseudomonadota; class Gammaproteobacteria; order Pseudomonadales; family Moraxellaceae; genus Acinetobacter. The sequence goes on along the minus strand of NZ_JAUZUU010000008.1, from coordinate 10,027 downwards.
CAGACGGTTTTGCCTTTCTGGATATTGAAGAGGGCGCGCGGCTACGTGCGCTGGGATGCAAGAAGCCGCTAATGTTGCTCGAAGGTATTTTCGCTTTTGAGGATTTATTTGCATGTGTGAAGCATGAAATGAGCTTTGCCATTCATTCCCGACATCAAGTGCAATGGCTGAAACAGTTTGCCGAAATAGCGCCGGATGCACAGTTTGATGTGTATTTGAAAATGAACAGCGGCATGAACCGTCTGGGTTTCGAGCCGCAGCAATATGCAGAGATCTGGCAGGAGCTGCAACAGCTGAACACTGTCCGTTCCATTACCCATATGACCCATTTCTCCGATGCGGATGGCCAGCGTTTTGGCGTGGACGGGATTCAGTATCAAAACCTGATTTTTAGCCAGTCCATTCAGGGGCTTGAAGGTAAAATCTCGCTCAGTAATAGCGCAGCCATTCTGCGGCATCATCAAACCCTTCATTCAGACATTGTACGTAGCGGCATCATGCTGTATGGCAGTTCACCAGATTATCCAACACACACGATTCAAGACTGGAATCTGCAACCGAGCATGAGCTTGCGCAGTGAAATTATTGCCATTCAAATGATCCAGTCAGGTCAGAGCATTGGCTATGGTTCCAAATTTATTGCCACGCAGGAAATGCGGATCGGGATTGTGGCCTGTGGTTATGCGGATGGTTATCAACGACTATCGACAACCGGTACGCCTGTGCTGGTCGATTCAATGAAAACGCACACATTGGGTCGAATCAGTATGGATATGCTGGCCGTAGATCTGACTGCACTGCCGCAGGCGAATGTGGGGAGTGAAGTGGTACTTTGGGGGCAATCTTCCCAAGGTGTAATTCTGCCGATTGATGAAGTGGCGGCCAGTTCTGGCACGATCGGCTACGAGCTGATGTGCGCGGTGACCGCTCGGGTTCATTTTCAGATTGACGCTTAAATTTTTACTTTAAATTTTATTTAAATATCCCAAACAAGGAATATCAGCATGACACAGGCAAATACAGCCATTCAGCGACTCAACAGCAATCAAATCATGAGTGCGGTGACGATTCATCAGCAAACCGTGTATCTATCGGGTCAGGTGCCGAATAGCACGGATCTGGATGTACGCGGACAAACACTGGAAGTCTTTGCAAAAATTGAGGAATTGCTCGCATTGGCAAATACCGATAAAAGCCAGCTGCTTTCTGCACAATTATTTGTCAAGCATCTAGATGATTTTGCTACCGTAAACCAGCTTTGGGTGGAATGGTTACGAGGTCATGGTACGCCGGCACGTGCTACGATTCAGGCAGATTTGGTCAATCCGGACTGGCTGATTGAAATTGCAGTTATTGCAGCTCAAGCTTAATTGAATTTTTGATATTGAAATCTCCCATGCCATGATTTAAGTCGTTTTAGTGCAGTAAATCTCACTGAACAGCGCAGTAAAAAGTATGAAAATGTCATAATAAGCGTTCGAGGACTGAACGTTGTAAATTCAGCTTGATGCTGTTGTAAAGATTAAAAAGGATGTAAAAATGAAAACCACCCCGGGCACAGAAGACGTAAAATCGTCGCCGCATGAGTTGCAACGAAAACTCTCTAACCGACATTTGCAGTTAATCGCCATTGGTGGCTGTATCGGTACTGGCCTGTTTATGGGATCGGGAAAAACCATCTCCCTGGCAGGCCCTTCAATTTTGATCATTTATATGATCATTGGTGGCATGTTCTTCTTCCTGATGCGTGCGTTGGGTGAAATGCTGTTGTCCAATCTGCATTACAAATCTTTTATTGATATGGCCCATGACCTGATCGGGCCGGGTGCTGGCTATTATATTGGCTGGTCGTACTGGCTGGGTTGGGTGCTGGTAGGGATTGCCGATCTCGCGGCGATTATTAACTATTTGAGTTTCTGGCTGCCCGAAGGCATGGCCTTTACCCCGATGGGGCAGGCGATGATTAGTATTGGCTGTGTGCTGTTTATTCTCGCGATTAACCTAGTCACGGTAAAACTGTTTGGTGAGATTGAATTCTGGTTTGCGCTAATCAAGATTTTAGCCATTCTCGGTTTGATCTTTGTCGGTGGCTATATGGTGTTTAGCGGTTTTCAGGCACCGAGTGGCGCTGTCGCCAGCTTTAGTAATGTCTGGGCACATGGTGGCTTATTTCCCAAAGGCTTTACCGGTTTTCTAGCAGGCTTCCAGATTGCCATGTTTGCCTTTGTCGGGGTAGAACTGCTCGGCACAATGGCGGCAGAAACCAAAGATCCGGAAAAGAACTTACCCAAAGCGGTCAACGCTATTCCTACGCGGATCATTCTGTTCTATGTATTGTCATTGCTGATGATCATGTCGGTCACACCGTGGCATCTGATTCCTGCGGATCAAAGTCCTTTTGTGAGTTTGTTCCTGTATGCCGGTATTCCAACTTCAGCCATTATCATGAACCTGGTGGTGTTGTCGTCAGTGATGTCCTCTATGAACAGTGGCGTATTCTCGACCAGCCGTATGTTGTTTGGTCTGGCACGTGACGGACAAGCACCTCAAGCTTTGGCGCGGTTATCTAGCAGAGCTGTACCAGCCACAGGGTTATTTTTCTCCTGTGCTTTTATTATGTTGGGGGCAGCATTTCAGTATTTTGTGCCAAACACCATGGAAGCCTTTACTCTGGCGAGTTCGCTGTGTGTGATCCTGTTTATTAGTATCTGGAGCATCATTATGGTGTGCTATATCCGTTACCGTAAGCAGCAACCGCAAAAGCATGCCGCCTCGACCTTTAAAATGCCGGGTGGGGTATGGATGTCTTATGTGGTATTGGCATTCCTGTTATTCGCCTTGATTATTTTAAGCCTGGAACCTGACACTCTAAAAGCTCTGATGATCAGTCCTTTATGGTTGATTATTCTGGCGGTGACCTATCGACTGCTGTATAAGCCACGTATGCGTCAGCGTGGTAATCATTAAATATTCAGACATAAAAAATCCCCGACTGATCGGGGATTTTTTTTGATTGCGTGGGTGAATTAGAAAGTAGGTTTAACCACGACTAAAATCACCACTGCAAATAAGATCAAGGTTGGCATCTCATTAAAATAACGCCAAAACTTGTGTGACTTGTAGTGTGCATTACCAATCAGCTTCTTGCGGTAATAACCACACACCAGATGGTAAATCACCAATAAGCCGACCAGGCCGACTTTAAGGTAAAACCATAAGGCTTCATGGTAATGACGCGTTGCATCACCCCAATCCACCAGAAAGTGTGCCGTAATCAAGGTGGCCAACATGGCTGGCCACATGATGCCACGGTACAACTTGCGTTCCATGACTTCAAAGCGTTGATGACTGACGGCATCTTCGCTCATGGCATGGTAAACATACAGCCGTGGCAAGTAGAACAAAGCCGCGAACCAGCAAACCACTGCAATAATATGTAATGCTTTTACCCACAAGAAAGCATCAGAAGGAGCATCCATCAAGTCACCCTAAATTGGGCAGCTTAGCCTTCCCACTTTTTGAAAATGAGACAAGCATTTACGCCGCCGAAACCGAAACTGTTACTCATCACAGTATTCAATTTTGCGTCACGTTTTTCAAGCACGATATCAAACGGTTTCGCGCCTTCATCCAGCTCGGTCACGTTGATGTTTGGCGCAATAAAGTCATTTTGCATCATCAGAACCGAATAAATCGCTTCCTGAACACCAGCAGCACCCAGACTGTGACCCGTCATTGATTTGGTTGAGCTTAATGGAGGAACCTGACCTTCACCGAAAGCACGTTCCATTGCTTTAAGTTCTGTGATGTCACCCGCTGGAGTAGAAGTACCATGTGTGTTTACATAGTCAATTTTATCGACACCGTGTTGTTTTGCTTCTTCTAAAGCCATCAGTACGCAACGTGTTGCACCTTCACCAGATGGTGCAACCATATCAGCACCATCACTGTTTGCAGCATAACCAACCACTTCAGCTAAGATATTTGCGCCACGCGCTTGCGCATGTTCCAAAGACTCAAGGATCACAAAACCACCACCACCGGCAATCACGAAACCGTCACGGTCTGCAGAATAAGGGCGTGATGCTGTTTCAGGGCTGTCATTGTATTTAGAGCAAAGTGCGCCCATCGCATCAAACAACAAGCTTTGTGACCAGTGATCTTCTTCACCGCCACCTGCCAGCATTAAATCTTGTTTACCGAGTTGAATCAGGTTGTAGGCATAACCGATGGCATCGGCAGAGGTTGCACATGCACTGGTAATGGTATGCGCCACGCCTTGTAATTTGAATGCAACGCCAACGTTAGCCGTAATGGTGTTAGTCATATTACGTGGTACAAAGAAAGGACCGACTTTACGCGCACCTTTGGTTTGCAATAATTCGTTCATTTCAATAACAGAAGCAGTTGAACCGCCACCTGAACCACCCGCGATACCATAGCGTGGGTTGCCAGCTAGATCTTCAACCTTTAAACCTGCATGTTCAACTGCAGCAAGAGCTGAGTTGTACGCATACATTGCACATACGCCCATAAAGCGTTTCAGTTTGCGGTCGATCCCGTCGAAATCCTGCTCGGCTGCAGCACTGACATGACTTTTGAAATTGAGTTCAGCATAAGTCGGATTAAAACGTGTTCCTGAAATCCCGTTTTGTAAAGAATGGTTTACATCCTCTAATGTATTACCAATACATGAGTTAATACCCATGCCAGTGATGACAACACGTTTCATCTACAGATCCTTATAGTTTGCTCTATGCTCAGCGGCAGATATCTGGGTTTTAAAATCGCCCAATCCAGCGCTTAGCCTTATTTCATGATGGGGAACATGATAGCAGAAAGACTTTTGAAATCTTATGGCAAATGTTATGCCGTGTGACAGTCGGTTGAGTTTGTGAGTCGGCGTGTAGGGGTTTTACTAAATGAAACAGAATAAAGTTGAGATAAACGCTGACTACACCTAGTATTTATACCAAATACAAGCACATGAATGCTGAGGTAAAAAATGGTAAATGCTAATAATAAACAATCTAATGGTCTGATTTCGAATGCCTTTGGAGTGGCGAAAAAGTTCAGTTCAACTGGATTGGATTTATTGAATCATGTTGCGCCGGATTCGGTGACTAAAGCGCTGAAGCCTTCCAGCTCCGATCAGGTGATTGATGGTTCGGCGAAGACGAAAAGCGCTTTTTCAGCTAAAAAATATGATAATCCTCAGCAAATGCTTCGCGAGCATCTTCCAAATGTATCGCGCCAACTTCTCGGACGCCGTTTTAATACCGTGAATAATGTCGCGCATTTTGTTTCTCCCGATTTAACCGAAAAAGTGTCTAACTACTTTTATGATCGTCTGAATCAATTTAGTAATCAAACCAGTTCGGTTGATGCCATTCTGAATGAAGCTGGAGCGAAAGATTTAGAAGAATTGACTCAGGACGTCGACCGATCCAAGCGAATTTCACAGGCTTTAGGTGAACAAAACAAATGGATTGCGACGGTTCAGGGTGCAGTGAGTGGTGCTTCAGGGATGCTTGGCACCGCGATTGATATTCCCGCTTCTTTACTGATGGCGTTGCGTACCATTTATCAAGTCGGTCGCTCTTATGGTTTTGACCTGAGCAAAGAAGATGATCAGGAAATCGTCCAGCATATCTTTAGACAGATCGACCTGAGCCTGATTGCAGAAAAGCAAACCTTGTTATTGGGTTTAAAAGCGTTAAGTAATACCCTTAAAACTCATGATATCTCCCAGCTACAAGCCATGCTAGGTTCTGATAATGATGTCAGCGCTATCAAACAATGGCTAAGTCGTCATGAGGGAGAGGCTAAATGGGAATGGATGAATCATCTGCCAAAAATTTCGATTCTGGAGCGATTAACCAAACTAACGCCTCTGGCAAGTGCAGGTATTGGTGCAGTATATAGCCACCGTTTTGTCGAGGATGTAAATCAGAAAGCTCAAGAAGCATTCTCACATGCACGCCAATACCTGATTCAGCATCAGGATTCGCAATTGTCTCCTTATGCTGCCTATGAAAAAGCAGTCAGTTTGTTACAACAGGCAACTCCGAAACTCCTAAATGGTGCCTCTCACGACGTTGAGCCTGCGAAAGATAAGCCGATCATGGATAAAGATATTGCGATTGAAGGCAATAACACGATTACCCAAGTCAAGCTGGTCAAAAAAGAGCAGAATGATCTAAGCTCTGAAGAAGCAGAAGTGAAGAAAGATGAAAAGGTGAGTGAAGGGCTGGAGGCGCTTAACGATGAGTTGGTTGAACCTGCGGTAGATAAGCAGTCGCAACAACCCGCTTTAACCAAAACTTCATTTGATCCGGAAATCGAAGCTGAACTGCATCCAGAAGCTGCTGACGAGGCAGAGGCTGCTACGGAAACTTCACAGCAGGGTGTAGAGGATCAAGAAAATTCGGAAACTGAATCTGAAGCTCAAGACGTTACCAAAAAAGCCGGTAAAAATTCAAAAAAATAAGCGAATTTTGAAGGTAAATAAAAGCAAGCAAATGTCGTGAGAAACGGCATTTGCTTGGCTTGAGTAGGTTGACCAATTTTGCATCTTGAATTATAATTGCATGCCCTCAAAAAGTAGTAGTTTTTGGGGCTTTTTATTAACGGGAGAATTGCCAAATGGCAACAACAAATCAGTTGATCCGCAAGGGTCGTACGACTTTAGTTGAAAAATCTAAAGTTCCTGCGTTGAAGGCTTGTCCACAGCGCCGTGGTGTTTGTACACGTGTTTACACAACTACACCTAAAAAACCTAACTCAGCAATGCGTAAAGTTTGCCGTGTTCGCTTAACTTCAGGTTTCGAAGTTTCTAGCTACATCGGTGGTGAAGGCCATAACCTACAAGAGCACAGTGTTGTTCTTATCCGTGGTGGTCGTGTTAAAGACTTACCAGGTGTACGTTACCATACCGTTCGTGGTTCTTTAGACTGTGCTGGTGTTAAAGATCGTAACCAGTCTCGTTCTAAATACGGTACTAAACGTCCTAAGAAATAATTCGTTAAGAATTAAATTTTAAGAACGTAGAACCGCAATCCTTTATCGTCTCGCTTGTCTGATTTCTGCATTAATTTTGTGAAAATTCCAAGCGACGTATAGTAAGGCCAGCGAGTAGTACATGACACTTTGTACTCATGCTGGATAAACCTGAAGTGTCATCTTTATAGGTAGTTTAAAATGCCAAGACGTCGCGTAGTCGCTGCTCGTGAAATCCTTCCGGATCCTAAGTTCAGCAGCCAAACAATCGCTAAATTCATGAACCACGTAATGCAAGATGGTAAAAAATCTATTGCTGAAAGTATCGTTTACGGTGCTTTAGACCGCGTTCAAGAAAAATCTAAAGTAGACCCAGTTGAATTTTTCGAGACTACTCTTGAAAAAGTTCGTCCTATGGTCGAAGTAAAAGCACGCCGTGTTGGTGGTGCTACATACCAAGTTCCTATGGAAGTACGCCCATCCCGTCGTACTGCTCTAGCGATGCGTTGGTTAGTAGATGCTGCTGCTAAGCGTTCTGAAAAAACTATGGCTTTACGTCTTGCTGGCGAGTTGCTTGATGCATCTGAAGGCAAAGGCGCTGCGGTTAAGAAACGTGAAGATGTGCACCGTATGGCTGAAGCCAACAAAGCCTTCTCTCACTACCGTTTCTAAGCAGATAAAACAGGCCCTATTCAGGAGGGTGACAAGACCGTCATGGTTTTGTCACCAAAGCGCTTTAAGTTGCTATGCAGCTTAAAGCGTCCTGTTTTAAACAACAAAATTTAGGAATGCTAGAAATCATGGCACGTCAAACCCCAATTTCTCGTTATCGTAACATTGGTATTTCTGCGCACATTGATGCGGGTAAAACCACAACTACAGAACGTATTTTGTTCTACACAGGTGTATCTCACAAAATTGGTGAAGTACACGATGGTGCAGCAACAATGGACTGGATGGAGCAAGAGCAAGAACGTGGTATTACCATTACTTCTGCTGCTACGACTACATTCTGGTCAGGTATGTCTAAACAGTTCCCTGAACACCGTATCAACGTAATTGATACACCGGGACACGTTGACTTCACCATCGAAGTTGAACGTTCTATGCGTGTTCTTGATGGTGCGTGTATGGTTTACTGTGCTGTAGGTGGTGTACAACCTCAGTCTGAAACTGTATGGCGTCAAGCGAACAAATACCAAGTGCCTCGTTTAGCATTCGTGAACAAGATGGACCGTACTGGTGCCAACTTCTTCCGTGTTGTTGAACAAATGAAAACACGTTTAGGTGCATCTCCAGTACCTGTAGTAATCCCTGTTGGCGCTGAAGAAAACTTCCAAGGCGTAATCGACTTGATCGAAATGAAAGCGATCATTTGGGACGAAGCTTCACAAGGTATGAAGTTTGAATACGGTGAAATCCCGGCTGAACTTCAAGAAACTGCTGAAGAATGGCGTACAAACATGGTTGAAGCTGCTGCTGAAGCTTCTGAAGAGTTAATGGATGAATACCTGAACAATGGCGATTTGACTAAAGAACAAATCGTTGCTGGTCTACGTGTCCAAACTTTGGCTTGTCAAATTCAACCAATGCTTTGTGGTACAGCATTCAAAAACAAAGGTGTTCAACGTATGTTGGACGCAGTAATTGAATTCTTACCGTCGCCTACAGAAGTTAAAGCGATTGAAGGTGTTCTTGACGATAAGGCTGAAACTAAAGCGATTCGTGAAGCATCTGACGAAGCTCCGTTCTCTGCACTTGCGTTCAAAATCATGAATGACAAATTCGTAGGTAACTTAACTTTCGTACGTGTTTACTCTGGTGTTCTTAAACAAGGTGATTCTGTTTATAACCCAGTTAAATCTAAACGTGAACGTATCGGCCGTATCGTGCAAATGCACGCGAACGATCGTCAAGACGTTGAAGAAATTCGTGCGGGTGATATCGCTGCGTGTGTAGGTCTTAAAGACGTAACTACAGGTGATACACTTTGTGATGAGAAAAATGTCATCACACTTGAGCGTATGGAATTCCCAGAGCCAGTAATTGCATTGGCTGTTGAACCAAAAACTAAAGCTGACCAAGAAAAAATGTCAATTGCTTTAGGTCGCTTGGCGAAAGAAGATCCATCATTCCGCGTTCGTACTGATGAAGAGTCAGGTCAAACAATCATCGCTGGTATGGGTGAACTTCACCTTGACATTATTGTTGACCGTATGAAGCGTGAATTCGGTGTTGAAGCAAACATTGGTAAACCAATGGTTTCTTACCGTGAAACGATCAAAAAGTCAGTTGAGCAAGAAGGTAAATTCGTTCGTCAAACTGGTGGTAAAGGTAAATTTGGTCACGTATACGTACGTTTAGAGCCAATGGATGCTGATGCTGGTAAAGACTACGAGTTCGTTGAAGAAGTTGTTGGTGGTGTAGTTCCTAAAGAATTCTTCGGTGCTGTGGATAAAGGTATCCAAGAGCGTATGAAGAATGGTGTCCTTGCTGGTTACCCAGTTGTAGGCATCAAAGCTACATTGTTTGACGGTTCTTACCACGATGTCGATTCGGACGAATTATCGTTCAAGATGGCTGGTTCTTATGCCTTCCGTGACGGTTTCATGAAAGCAGATCCTGTTCTTCTTGAACCTATCATGAAAGTTGAAGTAGAAACTCCAGAAGACTACATGGGCGATATCATGGGTGACTTAAACCGTCGTCGTGGTATGGTTCAAGGTATGGATGACTTGCCTGGCGGTACTAAAGCAATTAAAGCTGAAGTTCCACTTGCAGAGATGTTTGGTTACGCGACTCAAATGCGTTCTATGTCTCAAGGCCGTGCAACATACTCTATGGAATTTGCTAAATATGCTGAAACTCCACGTAACGTGGCTGAAGGCATCATTTCTAAATTCCAGTCTGGCGGTAAAAAAGGTGACGACGAGTAATCTTTCGATTACTATAAGCCCAAACTAATTCATAGTTAAAAACCAAGTGCTCATGCAGTGATCCTGCATGAGTAGTTTAAAAAGGAAGATCT